>NZ_JBHXRD010000002.1:0-41396 GCF_042717325.1 Streptomyces sp. NPDC058637
CCGCCCCGGGCCCCCGGGGGGGGGGGGGGGGCGCCGCCGTGTCGTCTCAGGTGCTGAGCTGGAACTCCGCCCGGATGCGCTTGCCCACCGGCACCCGCTCCGCCGTCAGCCGGTCGCAGAGCGCCACCACGATCTCCATGCCGTGACCGCCGAGGCGGGCCGGGTCGGGGGCGTAGAGCACCGGGAGGGCCGTGCTGCTGTCGTACACCGTGACGCTGATGCGCTCCGCGGTGCCCTCCAGCTCCAGCAGGTACGGACCGTGGCTGTAGCGCTCGGCGTTGGTGACGAGCTCGCTGACCGCCAGCATCAGATCGCTGCGGGTGTGCTCACCGAGGACCGCGAGCCACTCCGCCACCAGTCGCGCCAGGAAACGGTCGGCCAGCGCACGGGCCTGCGCGATGGAGCCCTGTTCGCCGTCGAACACCTCGGCGACGAGCAGAACCTCCGTGGACGGAGACGCCCGCCAGGGGTCTTCCGGCCGTGAGGTGGCCTGTTCGTTCATGTGCTCCAGCCAAGGCGCCGCAGGGTCAGGTCAACGACCTCTTTCTCGCCGTTCGTCTACCCGCGTCGAGAGATCCCACTCCGGTAGGTTCTCCAGATCTTACGCACGACCGGGCAATCGGACCACGCTCACGAAGAAGTCGTCGATCTGCCGCACCGCGCCGATGAACTGCTCCAGGTCCACCGGCTTGGTGACATAGGCGTTGGCGTGCAGTTTGTAGCTGCGCAGGATGTCCTCCTCCGCCGACGACGTGGTGAGGACCACAACCGGGATCAGGGCCATTTCGGGGTCCGTCTTGATGCGTTCGAGCACCTGCCTGCCGTCGTACTTGGGCAGATTCAGGTCGAGCAGCACCAGATCCGGCCGCGGCGCGTCGGCGTGCTCGCCCCGGCGGTAGAGGAAGTCCAGCGCCTCCTGGCCGTCGCGCACCACATGGAGCGTGTTGCGGATCTTGTTGTCCTCGAACGCCTCACGGGTCATCAGTTCGTCGCCGGGATCGTCCTCCACGAGCAGGACCTCGATGGGCCGGACAGGGTCGTTCACGGGGCGTCTCCCGACTGGTCGGTGAGCAGGGCGGGTGCGAGCAGCTCCGCCGTGGTGTGCGTGGGGGCATCGGGAAGGACGGGCAGGGTGAAGTGGATGAGCGTACCTTCGCCCGGGGCGGGGTCCAACCAGATCCGGCCGCCGTGGAACTCGACGATCTTGCGGCAGAGCGAGAGGCCGATGCCCGTCCCCTCGTACTCGTCGCGGGCGTGCAGCCGCTGGAAGATGACGAACACCTTCTCCGAGAACTCCGGCGCGATCCCGATGCCGTTGTCGGCGACCGTCAGATGCCAGTCCTCGTCCTCGCGCACACATCCCACGGTGATCCGGCACGGCACACCGGGCCGGCGGAACTTGACCGCGTTCCCGACGAGGTTCTGCCACACCATGGCCAGCGACGTCGCGTCGCCCAGCAGCTCGGGCAACGGGTCCTCGCGTACGACGGTGGCCCCCGACTCCTCGACGACCAGGGCGAGATTGGCCAGGGCCCGGTCCAGGGAGTGCTCGAGATCGACGGGCTTCCAGCTCTCGTGCACCCGCCCCACCCGGGAGAAGGTGAGCAGGTCGTTGATGAGGACCTGCATCCGCTTGGCGCCGTCGACCGCGAAGTCGATGTACTGCTTGCCGCGTTCGTCCAGCTCCGCTCCGTACCTCTTCTCCAGCAGCTGGCAGAAGGAGGCCACCTTGCGCAACGGCTCCTGCAGGTCGTGCGACGCGACGTAGGCGAACTGCTCCAGCTCGGAGTTGGAGCGGCGCAGCTCCCCGGTCTGCTCGGCCAGCAGGGTCTCCCGCTCCTGGGACTCGGCGAGCTCCGACACGAGGCGCTGCCGCATGTCCTCCACCGCGGCGGCCACCGCTCTGACGTCGGAGGGACCCCGGACCTCGATCCGGCTGCCGAACGCGCCGGACCGCACCTTGCGCGACGCCGTGGCCAGGGCGTTCAGCGGCCTGCCCACCATCCGGTGCAGCAGCAGACTGAGCGACACGACGGCCAGCACGAAGCCGATCAGCAGGGCGACGAGCACCCGGTCACGGGTGGTGCGCGCGTCGTCGAGTTCGGCGCGGGCCCGGTCGCGTGCGGTGTCCAGATGCCCCTGCTGCACGGCGTACAGCCGTCGCAGCGTGTCGAATTCCGACTTGCTCCGCTGGATCGGGGCCGAGGACGCACCGGCCGGGCCGTCCCTGCGCACCGAGGCGATCAGCGGCTCGGCCTGCTGCCGACGCCACTCCTGGGCGGCCCGCTCGATCCGGTCCAGATCCCCGGCGTACGGCTGCTCACCCCCGACCAGGGCACGCACCCGGTCCAGCCCGAGCCGCTCGGCACGCGTACCGGCCTCGTACGGCTCCAGGAACGAGTCGTCACCGGTGAGCGCGAAGCCGCGCACCCCCGTCTCCTGGTCGAGCAGCGAGTTCTGCAGCTGGAACGACGAGGAACGGGCCGGCTGGATGCCGTCCACCAGGTCCGTGGTCCGGTCGGAGATGCGGGAGAGGACGAGCCCGCCCACGACGAGACAGGCACAGACCATCAGGACGAACCCGGCCAGGATCAGGTGTACCCAGTTCTGCACCGAGAGCCGCCCGAACCGGCCCGACCGCCGCCAGGCCGGCCCGTCCCCGGTGTTGCCGATGTTTCCGGAGCTCATGAGTCCGCTCGCCAGCCCAGGTGCAGGACGGCGACGTCGTCCGCCAGTCCGCCGTAAGGCGAGGCGCTCCCGGTGGCCTCGGCGACCAGCGCGTCGACGAACGCCCGGGGCTCCAGCGCCGCATGCCTGCGGGCCATGGCGAGCAGACCCTCCTCGCCGAGGCGGGAACGCGGTCCGGTCCTGCCCTCGAACAAGCCGTCGGTGAACAGGACGAGCTCGCTCCCGGGCGCGAGCTCCAGCTCCGTCACCACCCAGCGGCCCGCCCCGGGCAACACCCCCAGGGCCATGCCCACGGCGGGCTCCACCCAGGTGACGTCCGGGCCGCTCCGTAACAGGAGTCCCGGATGGCCGGCCCGTGCGACGAGGACCCGGTCGCGGCCCGGCGGGAAGACGAGCATGGTCACAGTGGCGAAGACATGGGGATCGGACCGCTCGGCGACGAGTATCGCCTCCAGCAGAGCGATCTTCTCCAGCTGGGTGACACCGGTGAGCACGGCCGTGCGCCAGGCCACCCGGAGGCAGACGCCCAGCGCCGCCTCCGCCGCACCGTGCCCCGACACATCGCCGATCACGGCGTGCACCACACCGTCGGCGGTCTGCACCACGTCGTAGAAGTCACCGCTCAGCAACCCGTGGGCACGGCCCGCCTCGTAGCGGGCGGCCACCCCGAAGCTCTCGTCGAGCAGCAGCGGGATGGGCAGCAGCGCGCGTTCCAGCCGGGCGTTCTCCTGGGCTATCAGGCGGCTCGTCCGCATCGCCGCCGTGGACCGCTCGGCGTGCTTGCGCTGGAGCGCGTAACGGACCGCCCGGCCCAGTGTCTCGGGGTCGATCCGCCCCTTGACGAGGTAGTCCTGGGCGCCGTGCGCCACCGCGGACAGCCCGGTCTCGGACTCGGCCAGCCCCGTCAGCACGATGACCGCGGCGTCAGGCGCGGACCCGACGAGCTGGCTGACCGCGTCCAGACCGTGCACATCCGGCAGGTGCAGATCCAGCAGGACGCAGACCGGTATCCGGCAGGTTTCGAGGAACCGCCGCGCCTCGGCCAGCGTCTTGCACCACGTGAGCGAGGAGTCCAGCTCACTGTCGGCCAGCATCTCCTCGACGAGCAGCGCGTCCCCGGAGTCGTCCTCGACCAGGAGAAGGGCGGCGTCGACCTTCCAGCCGGACGCGTCGGCGGCGACGGTGGGCCCCGCCTGCTGCTCCGGAATCCTGTCGGGTTCCAGCAGCCGCGCCGCGGTGCCCGACGACAGTTCGCCCACGCTCCACCCCCTTGAACGGACGGCACGGGGACCACCCCGCGCCGTTTCGCCAGGAAGCATATGTGACCGGGGCCCGGCGGACTGCCGGGCCCCGGCCCTTTCTCTCGGGAGCTTCAGGAGCCCGTCTCCTCAGGCCTCGACGCACATGCCGGCACGGAGCCGCTGCACGATCCTGCTGAGCAGCCGCGAGACATGCATCTGGGAAACGCCCAGCTCCGCACCGATCTGGGCCTGCGTCATCTCCTGGCCGAAGCGCATCCGGACGATCTTCCGCTCGCGCTCGTCAAGCTCCCTCAGCAGCGGAGCCAGGGCGTGCAGATTCTCGACGCTCTCCATGGCCGGGTCCTCCTCGCCGAGCAGATCGGCGTAGGCGCGCTGGTCACTCCCGGAATCGCCGTCGGCGCTCGGGGTGTCCAGCGAGCCGGCGGAATAGCCGTTGGCCGCGACCAGACCCTCGATGATCTCCTCCTCGGGGAGATTCAGAAGCGCGGCGAGCTCGGCGACCGTCGGGTCACGGTCGAGCTCCGCGGACAGCTGCTCCTTGGCCTTGGCCAGCTCGACGCGCAGCTCCTGCAGTCGGCGCGGAACGTGGACGGACCAGGTGGTGTCGCGGAAGAACCGCTTGATCTCACCGACGATGTACGGCACCGCGAAGGTGGCGAACTCCACCTCGCGCGACAGGTCGAAGCGGTCGATCGCCTTGATCAGGCCGATCGTGCCGACCTGGATGATGTCCTCGGTGTCGTCACCGCCGCGGTTGCGGAACCGGGAGGCGGCGAAACGGACCAGCGAGAGGTTCATCTCGATCAGGGTGTTACGGGCGTACTGGTACTCGTGGGTGCCCTCTTCGAGGACCTGGATGCGGTCGAAGAACAGCTTCGACATGGCCCGCGCGTCCTTCGGGGCGACCTTGCCCGCGTCCTCGATCCACGGCAGTGCGGCCCCGTCCGGCCCCGCGGCGACGCCGTCGTACCGCGCCGCCGTTGTGCCGGTCGTCTCGGTGGTTCGCACTGACATGGCCGTCATGGTGTCGCCCTCCCTGGAGTCCTGTGTACCGACCGGCACCTGCCCGGCTTTCCTGAACTCATGCCTGCGAATCCCGAAGAATTTTCCCAGGCCGCCGGAGGACCCCTTCACGGCCCGCCGGAGGACCCCTTCACGGGCGGCGGAAGTGCCCTGCCTGGGCCCGGGGGAGCGCCAGGTCCGGGGCCGTGCGAGGGCCCGGTCACAGCCGAACGGAGCAGCGCCCGACTCATGGCAGACTTGACCGGGGCATTCGGCCCCTGGCGCGCCGGCCCCCGCCGGCCCCGGGCCGGACCTCCTCCCCACCACCGGAGCCCGGCAGCGGCGCGAGTGACGAGCAACAGAGGAACGGCAATGACGGTGACAGAGGACAGCCCGGGGTTCGCTCCCGGAATCGACGAGTTCGGTCCCGGTATCGACCCGGAGCGGCTGGCCGTCTGCCTGGGCGTGCTCGACGAGCTCGACTCCATCGAGGTCGACCACCCGGACGCGATCGCCGTACGCAGGGCGACCGCCGGCGTCTACCGGACGGTGAAGCAGCGCCGCCGCCAGGAGCGCCGGGCCGCCAAGACCGCGCACGACAAGGCCGTCACCGAAGCCACCGCGACCGGCTCCGCCGAGCGCATCGACGACGAGACGCAGGGTGTGCTCCCGTCGTCCTCGGCCACCGCCGAGATCGCGGGCATACTCCAGCGCCCCAGGTCCTGCTACATCTGCAAGACCCGATACGTCGAGGTCGACGCCTTCTACCACCAGCTCTGCCAGTCGTGCGCCAAGGAGAACCGGTCCCGGCGCGACGCCCGTACCGACCTCACAGGACGCCGGGCCCTGCTCACCGGCGGCCGGGCCAAGATCGGCATGTACATCGCGCTGCGGCTGCTGCGCGACGGGGCGCACACCACCATCACCACCCGCTTCCCCAACGACGCGATCCGCCGCTTCAAGGCGATGCCGGACAGCGACGAGTGGATCCACCGGCTGAAGATCGTGGGCATCGACCTGCGCGACCCCGCCCAGGTCGTCGCGCTCGCCGACTCCGTCGCCGCCGAGGGCCCGCTGGACATCCTGATCAACAACGCCGCGCAGACGGTCCGCCGCTCCGCGCAGGCCTACAGCGAGCTGCTCGGTGCCGAGTCCGCCCCGCTGCCCGCCGGTGAGCTGCCCGTCGCCGAGGTGATCGGCACGTTCGGCAGCGGCACCGTCGACCGTGTCGCCGCGCTGCCCGCAGCCCGTAAGGACGGGGAGGGGCTGACCGCGGACGACGTCACGAGCCTGGCCCTGGTCACCGGATCCGCCTCCCCGGCCCGTATCGCCGCGGGCACCGCGATCGACGCGGGCGGCCTCGTGCCCGACCTGCACGACACGAACAGCTGGATCCAGACGGTCGAGGAGGTCGAGCCCATCGAGCTCCTCGAGGTCCAGCTCTGCAACTCCACCGCTCCCTTCATCCTGATCAGCCGGCTCCGCCCGGCCATGGCCAGGACGGCCGCGAAGCGGGCCTACGTGGTGAACGTATCGGCGATGGAGGGTGTTTTCGGCCGCGGTTACAAGGGCGCGGGGCACCCCCACACGAACATGGCCAAGGCCGCCCTGAACATGCTCACCCGGACCAGCGCCCAGGAGATGTTCGAGAAGGACGGCATCCTCATGACGGCCGTCGACACCGGCTGGATCACGGACGAGCGCCCGCACCCCGACAAGATCCGTCTCGCCGAGGAGGGCTTCCACGCCCCGCTCGACCTCATCGACGGCGCCGCCCGGGTCTACGACCCGATCGTGCGCGGCGAAGAGGGCGAGGAGCTGTACGGCTGCTTCCTGAAGGACTACGCGCCCGCCGGCTGGTGACCTCCCGGACAGCGGGAAGGCGGCGACCTGTGCCCACGGGTTGCCGCCTTTTTCGTCCCGGGGTGTGATTCCTGGGGAACACGTGGTGAATTCTGTTGGCTGAAAGTGACTCAGGCCACACGTTCTGTCGAGCGGGATGCCGCTCATTTGGTTACTCTGAGGCGAACGGACGCCACCAAGGGATCCACGAAACTTCCTCGGCCGTCCTGGGACAGGTCTGTAAGCAGGCCGCCGTCCCGCCCCGTGAACCGGCGCCACCGCGACCGAACTGTTTCTGCCCCTGCCCCGCAGAGGGCGGTCGATACACGGTTCTCACAGCCGCAGCGTCGCCACCGCCCGGGGTTACGCGACACAAAGGAGTCCGCGGTGACACCTGAAATGACGAAGAGCGAGCAGAGCCCGGCCGAGGGGACCGGAGCGCGGACCCACGGGCCCGAGAAGCTCCGCAACATCGAGGTCTGGGCCAGGTCGGCGCCTATCCGGCTGGCCGGCTACGAGGACGATCTCGCCGAGCCGCACATCCTGCCCGGCATCGACTGACCGCTCGCACCCCTTCGCACAGAGCTGAGCTCCGGCCCCCGCACCCGCGGGGGCCGGAGCGCTTTCACGTCCGCCCCCGGGGCCGCAGCGGCACGGGCCTGGCCACCGGCCGCATGAAGTCCCGTACGAAGGTCCGGTGCCACCAGCACCCGGTGGCCCGCAACTCCCTCGGATCCGTGTACCGGTAGTGGAAGACCCTGGCCCGGATGTGGGCGGGCGGCCCGTCGGGGAACGGGTCGTGGCGCAGCAGCCGCAGGGTGTCGCGGTCGCCCCGCAGCAGTCGCTCGACGAACGGCCCGAACCAGGAGCGGGCGTACGCGGGGGAGAGCGCGGCGAACCACATCATCCAGTCGAGCCGCAGGTGGTACGGCGCGAACTGGCGCGGCATCCGGCGCGGATCGCCCGGCTTGCCGTGGAAGCCGTACTCGCGCCAGCGGGTCCCTTCGTGGATCACGGGCTCGTCGGTTCCCTCGACCACGACCTCGAACCGCGTCCTGCTGATGCTGCCGAACGCCCCGTACGTGTTGACCAGGTGCAGCGGGTCGTAGGACCGGTTCATCGCCTGGCGGCGGGAGAGGAGGTTGCGCGCCGGGCGGTAGCTGAGGGCCAGGACGAGCGCGGTGACGGCGATGACCAGCACCTCGTACCAGAGGGGCGGTGCGGACTGCGCGGGCGGCGGGCCGGCGAGCGGGGACCAGTCGATCGCCGCGAGGGCCAGGGCGATGGTCAGCCAGTTCAGCCAGGCGAAGTTGCCGGACAGGATCAGCCACAGCTGGGTGACGGCCATCAGCCCGGCCGCGATGCTCGCCACCGGCTGCGGGGTGAACAGGAGGAAGGGGACCGCCAGCTGGGTCACATGGTTGGCGGCCGTCTCCACCCGGTGGACCGGCTTCGGCAGGTGGTGGAAGAACCAGCTCAGCGGCCCCGGCATCGGCTGGGTCTCGTGGTGGAAGTCCAGACAGGTCAGCCGCCGCCAGCACGCGTCGCCGCGGATCTTGATGAGTCCGGCGCCGAACTCGACCCGGAAGAGCAGCCAGCGCAGCAGCCACAGCACAAGGACCGGGGCCGCCGTGCCGGCGTTGCCGAGGAACACGGCGAGGAAGCCCGTCTCCAGCAGGAGCGACTCCCAGCCGAAGCCGTACCAGACCTGGCCGACCTGGACGATCGACAGGTACAGCGCCCAGGGCAGCGCCCACAGCAGCATGGCCGCCCACAGCGGGACGCAGGCGTCCAGCCCCGCGAGGAGGGCGAGCGAGACCGCGCAGCCCGTCCAGGCGACGACGGCGAAGAAGCGGTCCGAGTAGTGCAGCCGGAACAGGCCGGGCGCCGCCCGCCAGGGAGTGCGCCGCAGGTGTTCGGGAACTGGGAGCATGCCCCGTGCCCCGATCAGCGCCCGGAACTGGAGTGCGGCCGAGAGGAACGCGACCAGATAGACGGCAGCCAGGGCCCGCTGGAAGATCAGCCGGCTGAGCCAGTACCCGTCTGCGGTGAACCACTCCATCCCTTCCAGTATCGGCTCATCGGGCCTTGGGCACGCTCCGGCGCAGCGTGCTGCCCAGCCGGCGCGCGTACCAGCGCTGGAGCACCGGGACGAGCGGCCCGGCGAGCCGGGCGTACCAGGAGGCGGGGCGGGAGAAGGCCATGACCGTGAACCACACCGTCCCGTCGTCCGCCAGCTCGACCACGAAGCACTCCTCGCCCAGCTCCGGGTGCCGGGCCGTCGTGCCGTAGCCGAAGCCGATGCGCCCGTCCTCGTACGCGGTCCAGACGATCTCGCAGTGTGCGGTCACCCGGAAGGGCCCCATGCCCAGGGACATCGCGACGCCGTCCCCGGTGGCCGCCCGCTCGGCACAGGCGTTCACCCGGGTTCCGGCCGCACGGTGCATCCGCCACTCGGTGACGGCGGCGCCCGCCGCCTCGAAGTCGGCCCGGCCCCGGCCGACGGCGGTCCGGTGGTGCAGGTGGTGATAGCCGTCGGGGAGTGGTCCCAGCCGGGTCGCTCCGACCTCGGGGTACGTCAGGGCGGTCATGCGGTCCTGCCTTCCTGGTGGGTGCGGTCCTGGATGCGGCGCCAGGCGAGCAGCGAGCAGAGCGCGAAGCCCAGCGCGTTGCCCAGCCCGTGGGTGGCGGCCATCCAGGTCGGAGTGGGGTGGGGGAGCCCGGTGGCCTCGCCGAGTGCCCAGCTCAGCGCGAGCACCATGGTCGCCACCAGGACGGAGGCCGAGACGGCGAGCAGCACGCGGGTGGCGCGGTCCCGGCCCGCGGTGCGGACCGAACGCCAGGTCAGCAGGGCGACCGTCCACATCCCGGCGGTGAGCACGACCGCCCCGGCCAGCTCGGCCCGGTCCCCGACGAAGTAGCCGACGAGGACCAGCAGCGTGCCCAGGGGGACGCTCAGCGCGGCGAACCGGCCCGCGGCCCCGTCGGCGGCCCGGCAGACGAGGCCGGCGACCAGGGCGGCGGCGAATCCGGCGAAGTGGAAGTGCGGCACGGTCAGCGCCAGGATGCCGAGCCCGAAGCCGAACAGCTCGTGGCCCGCGCGCTCGGCGAGCAGGGCGAGCGCGGCCACCGACGGGGTGACGAGCGCGGTGAGCACCGCGATCTCCGCGGGCCGTACGCTGCGGGTCCGGGCGAGACGCCACGGTGCGTGGGCGGCGAGGGCCAGTGCCCCCAGCGCGTAGCAGGCGGCGAGTGCGGTGGCGGTGCCCCCGCGCGGCAGCCACAGGGCCACGGCGCCGGGCACCGCGAAGAGCGGCCACAGGCGCCGTATCCGGTCGAGTGCCGGGTCTCCGACGAGTCGCAGCCCCGCCGGCACGATCACCAGCATGCCCAGCATCACGATCAGGCCGACCAGCACGGACATGACCCCACCCCCAGAAATGAACACGTTCAACCTGCGTTGCGCCGAGCCTAGAGGTTTTCTTGAACGTGTTCAAGACGGGCGGTTCGGTCGAGGAATCGGACAAATAATGGCAGAGTGGCGCACATGGATGATCGGGTAGCGGGTGCCCTGTCACTCCCGGACGACTGGCCCGCCCACCCGGACCTCAGTCTCGCCCTGAACCGAATGGGCAGCTTCGACTGGGATCTGGACAGCGGGCTCATGCACATGGACCAGCCCGCACTTGCCGTGTTCGACCTGCGCCCCGACGAGTACGACAACCGGCCCGCGTCGCTCGCCCCGCGAGTTCCCACCGACGAGGCGATCCGGCTCGACGGCATGGTCTCGCAGGCGCTCAAGAGCGGCCGCGAGAACTACGGCGCCTACTTCCGCAGGATGCGGCGCGACGGATCCCTGCGCTGGACCCACACCCAGGGATTCATCCGCCGCGACGGCACCGGCCGGCCCCGCCGCATCATCGGGATCATCCGCGACGCCACCCAGGAGCTGGCCGACTCGACCGCCCGCAGGTCGGTCGACGAGGAACGACGGCGCCGCACCAGTCTGGTCGAGGGGACCACGGCGGCGCTGGCCCACGCGCGGACCGTCAAGGACGTCACCGACGTGCTGAAGAACTCCCAGGGCCTGGCGAACCTCGGCGCGACCAGCCTCGTCATGGGCCTGCTGGAATCCGGGCGCATCCACCTGGTGGCCGACGGCCCCGAAGGGGCGTACGTGCCCGGCACCCGGTACACCCGGACGGACGAGCCGTACCCGATGAGTGAAGTGATCCGCACGCTCACGCCCAGGTTCATCGAGACCCCGGAGGACTTCGAGGCCTCCTACCCGATCCTGTGGCCGAACATCAGCCACCTCGGCATCACCGCCGCGGCCTATCTGCCCCTCATCGCCCAGGCCCGTCCCATCGGCGCGCTCGGACTCCTCTACGGGAACAAGGCGGGCTTCACCGCCGACGAACGGAACCTGCTGGTCGCCCTCGGCAGCTCGATCGCCCAGAGCCTCCAGCGGGCCATGCTCTACGAACAGGAGCACGACCTCGCCGAAGGTCTCCAGCAGGCGATGCTGCCCCGCCGGATCCCCGACGTGCCCGGCGCCCAGGTCGCCGTCCGCTACCGCTCCGCGCGGCTCGGCCGGGACATCGGCGGCGACTGGTACGACATCATCCCGCTGCCCGGTGGGCGGGTCGGCGCCGTCATCGGGGACGTGCAGGGCCACGACACGCACGCCGCCGCGGTCATGGGGCAGCTCCGGATCGTGCTGCGCGCCTATGCGGCCGAGGGCCACAGCCCCGCCACGGTCATGGCGCGGGCCTCCGTCTTCCTCCACGAACTGGACACCGACCGCTTCGCCACCTGCTCCTACGCCGAGGCCGACCTGACCACGGGCGTGGTGCAGCTGGTGCGGGCAGGGCACATGGACCCACTCGTACGCGACGTCGACGGGAACTGCCGCAAGCTGCCCGCCGAAGGCGGACTCCCGCTCGGGCTCTCGGCGGAGTTCGGAGAACTGGACTACCCGGTCAGCACCCTCGAACTGGATCCCGGCCAGACGTTGATCCTGTACACCGACGGCCTGGTGGAGCTGCCCGGTGTCGACTTCGACGAGGGCATGCGGCTGCTGACCTCGATGGTGCGCGACGGACCGCAGGACCTCCAGCAGCTGGCCGACCAGCTCTGCGAGGTCGTCGGCGAACGCGGCGGCGAGGACGACGTGGCGGTACTCCTGCTGCGCCGCCACGCCGCCCACGCGCCCCACCCCGGCGGCCGGCTCCAGCAGCACGTGGCGCAGAACGACCCCGAGGCGCTGAGCTCCGCCCGGCACATGATCCGGGCGGCGGTACGCGCCTGGGGTGCCAGGGACCGGGCCGACGAGGTCGAGCTGGCGGCCGACGAGCTGATCACCAACGCGCTCATGCACACCGACGGCGGAGCGATCGTCACCATCCGGGTGCTCACCGGCCCCGAGCGGCGGCTGCGGGTCGACGTGGAGGACCGCTCCAGCGCCCTGCCGCGCCGCAGGGACGCGGGGGAGTCGGGAGTCTCCGGGCGCGGCCTGATGCTGGTGGACCGGCTGGCCGACATCTGGGGCGTGGAGTCGCGCGGCAACGGCAAGTGCGTGTGGTGCGAGTTCATCGTGGCGGAGCGCCGGTGAGGCGGCGTCCTGGCGGCGCGAGACTGTAACAGTACGTAATATGGCGATGCTTGAACGTAACTGGCCATCAGGGATCGACTGCGATCCCGTAGTTCTGCTGCAGATGACGCGAGGCCCCGTTGAGTACCGAGCTACTGGCACCCCTTGATCTGGCTTTCTGGCACCTCGAAACCGATGCCCACCCGATGCATCTCGGTGCGCTCGCCGTCTTCACCGCGGCGCCCGGGGTCTCGCCGCCGGACCTGCTCGAACTGCTCGGAGCCCGCGCCGCCGCGATTCCCCGGCTGCGGATGCGGGTGCGGGACGTCCTGCTGCCGGTGGGCGGCGCGGCCTGGTTCCCCGACAAGGACTTCGACGTGCACCGGCACGTCAAGCAGGTCGTGCTCCCCGAGGGCGACTTCATGGCGGAGGCCACCCGGCTCGCCGGTGAACTCATGGAGCAGCCGCTGGGGCGGGGGCTGCCGCCCTGGCAGATGTACCTCCTCCACGGCGCGGGTGACGGCACGTTCGCCGTCCTGGTGAAGCTGCACCACGCGCTGGCCGACGGGATGCGGGCCGTGGCCATCGGCGCCGGTATCTTCGACCAGATCGCCACCGTCGGTGCCGGCCGGGGCGCGGTGCGCCGCCGCACCCCGGTACCGCCGCGCTCCTGGCTGCCCGGCCCGTACGAGGTGGCGGGCATGGCGCTGGACCGGATCGGGGGTGTCGGCCGGGCCCTGGGGGTCGGCGCGTCCGTCGTGCGGGCCAGCCGCCTCGACCTGCGCGGGTCGACCGCCCTGACCGCGAGCTCCAGCGGCACCCGCCGCCTGGCCACCGCCGAGCTGGACGCCGAAACGGTCCGGCGGATCCGCCGGGCCGAGGGCGGCACGGCCAACGACGTCCTGCTCGCCGTCGTCGCGGGGGCGCTGCGGCGCTGGATGCTGGAACGGGGCGAGCAGCTCCCCGGCGCCGACCCGCGCGCCCTGGTTCCCGTCTCCCGGCGCAGGCCCGGCGGCGCGGCCAGTGGCAACAGGCTCTCCGCCTACCTCCTGGGCCTCCCGGTCGGCGAGCCCGACGCCCGGGAACGGCTGCGGCTGGTGCGTACGGGCATGAAACGCAACAAGGCGGCGGGGCCGATGCGCGGCGCGGGCGCCGTCGCCGTGCTGGCCGATCAGCTGCCCGCGCTGGCCCACCGGTTCGGGGCGCCGCTGGCGGGGAACGCCGCCCGGATGCTCTTCGACATCCTGGTCACCAGCGTGCCCCTCCCGCGCTCCGCGCTCTCGCTCGGCGGCTGCCCGCTGCGTGCCGTCTACCCGATGGCCCCCCTGGCCCGTGGACAGTCGCTCGCCGTCGCCCTGTCGACGTACGGCGGGCGGGTGCAGGTCGGGCTGGTGGCCGACGGCAAGGCGCTGCCCGACCTCGACCGGCTGGCCACGGCCGTCGCGGACGAACTCCTGGAGCTGCGCGCACTCGTCCCCAGAGTGCCCGCCCCCGCGTAGCGACCGTCACCCTGTAGACGGGGTCGTCGCCCCCTATAGATCGGACAGCTGGCCCAGAATTCGCCACTACTGGGCGGTGGCAGGTGTTGACGTGCCCCAGTGATCCGATGAATATTCGCTGTGCGGACCACAGGCGATCATCAGCGGGGGCGGCACGGACATGCGGCGCATCAGGCTCGGGAGCAGTGCTGTCGAGATCACCGAACTCTCCTTCGGCGCGGCGGCCATCGGCAACCTCTTCACCGAGGTCGCCCCCGAACAGGCCGCCGCGGCCGTGGACGCCGCCTGGGACGAGGGCGTCCGCCACTTCGACACCGCGCCGCACTACGGCCTCGGCCTCTCGGAACGGCGACTCGGCGAGGCCCTGCGGAACCGCCCCCGCGACGCGTACACGGTGTCCACCAAGGCCGGCCGGGTCCTCGACCCGCTGCTCGCCGGGGAGACGGCCGCCGCCGAAGGTCTTTCGGACGGGTTCGCCGTGCCGCACACCCACCGTCGCCGCTGGGACTTCAGCGCCGACGGCATCCGCCGGAGCATCGAGGAAAGCCTCGGCCGGCTCGGCCTCAACCGCATCGACGTCGTCTACCTCCACGACCCCGACGACCACGAGGAGGCCGCCTTCCGCGAGGGCTACCCGGCCCTGGAGAAGCTGCGCGCCGAAGGGACGGTCGGCGCCATCGGCGCCGGGATGAACCAGACCGCCATGCTCACCCGCTTCCTGCGCGACACCGACGTCGACGCCGTCCTCTGCGCCGGACGCTTCACCCTCCTCGACGGGAGCGCCCTCGGCGCCCTCCTGCCGGAAGCCGCCGCCCGGGGCCGCAGCGTCGTCGTCGGCGGAGTGTTCAACTCCGGACTCCTCGCCGACCCGCGACCGGACGCCCCGTACGACTACGCCTCGGCGCCCGCACCCCTCGTCGACCGGGCGCTGCGTATCAAGGCCGTCGCCGAGCGGCACGGTGTCCCGCTGCGCGCCGCCGCCCTGCACCACCCGCTGGGACACCCGGCCGTCGCGGGCGTGCTCGTCGGCTTCCGCTCCCCGCACGAGGTGCGGGACGCCGCCGCCCTGCTGCGCACCCCGGTCCCGGACGCGCTCTGGGACGACCTGCGCGCCGAAGGGCTCCTCGCCGGGACCGGGGCCGGGGAGGCGGGACCGGCATGACGGCCGCCCCCGAGCGTTACGGAGCTGAGGAGACATGACACAGCCGCCGCTCGTCGACGCCCACCACCACGTGTGGGACCTCTCCGTGCGCGACCAGGACTGGATCACCGGGGCGGAACTCGCACCGCTCCGCCGCACCTTCACCCTCGCCGACCTCGAACCCGAGACCCGTGCCGCCGGTGTGGGAGCCACCGTCCTCGTCCAGACCGTCACCGTCGCCGAGGAGACCCCGGAGTTCCTCGCGCTCGCCGCCCGCAGTGCCCTCGTCGCCGGAGTCGTCGGCTGGACCGACCTCACCGCACCGGACGTCGCCGGCACGCTCGCAGCCCTGCGCGGCCTGCCCGGCGGGGACCTGCTCGCCGGGATCCGCCACCAGGTCCAGGGTGAACCCGACCCCGGGTGGCTCCTGCGCCCCGACGTCCTGCGCGGGCTGGAGGCCGTCGCCGCCGCCGGACTCGCCTACGACCTGATCGTCCTGCCCCACCAACTGCCCGCCGCCGTCCGGGCCGCCGCCCTGGTGCCCGGACTCACCTTCGTACTCGACCACGCGGGCAAGCCACCGGTGGCGCAGCGGCGTACGCACCCGTGGGCCGACGGGCTGCGGGCGCTCGCCGCGCTGCCCAACACCGTCTGCAAACTCTCCGGCCTGGTCACCGAGGCCGACCACCGGACCTGGACCGTCGACGACCTGCGCCCGTACGCGGACACCGTCATCGACGCCTTCGGACCCGAGCGGCTGATGTTCGGCTCCGACTGGCCGGTGTGCCGGCTCGCCGCCCCGTACGCCGACGTCCTCGGCGCGGCACGCACGCTCACGGCCGGCCTCGGCGAGGACGGGCAGCGGGCGGTCTTCTCGGACACCGCGCGCCGCGTCTACGGTCTGGGTGCCGTCGCCTGACCGCCGGGGAGGCATCCGCCGGGCCGCTGCGGCAGGCTGGTGTCATGCCCGAACTGCCGGAAGTCGAAGCCCTGCGTGACTTCCTCGACGACCACCTGGTCGGCAAGGAGATCGCCCGCGTCCTGCCGCTGGCGATCAGCGTCCTCAAGACGTACGACCCGCCGCCCGGCGCCCTGGAGGGCGCCACCGTCACCTCCGTGATCCGCCACGGCAAATTCCTGGACATCACGGCGGGACCGCTCCACCTGCTCATCCATCTGGCGCGCGCGGGCTGGCTGCAGTGGAAGGACAGCTTCCCCGCGACCCCGCCACGCCCCGGCAAGGGACCACTGGCCCTGCGTACGGTCCTCACCGGCGGGGACGGCTTCGACCTGACCGAGATGGGCACCACCAAACGCCTCGCGGTCCACCTGGTCCACGACCCCGCCGACGTACCCGGCGTCGCACGCCTCGGGCCCGATCCGCTGGCCGACTCCTTCGACCGGGACGCGTTCGCCCGGCTGCTCGGCGGGGAACGGCGGCAGATCAAGGGAGCCCTGCGCGACCAGTCGCTGATCGCGGGCATCGGCAACGCCTACAGCGACGAGATCCTGCACGTCGCGAAGATGTCCCCGTTCAAGCTCACCACCGGCCTCGGCGACGACGACATCACCCACCTGTACACGGCGATGCGCACGACCCTCGAGGAAGCCGTCGAACGCTCCCGGGGCCTCGCCGCCGGGCGGCTCAAGGCCGAGAAGAAGAGCAGCATGCGCGTCCACGGCCGAGCCGGACAGCCGTGCCCCGTCTGTGGCGACACGGTCCTGGAGGTGTCGTTCAGCGACTCCTCGCTCCAGTACTGCCCCACCTGCCAGACCGGCGGCAAGCCCCTCGCGGACCGGCGCCTCTCCCGCCTGCTGAAGTGACCTCCAGCGCTCCCGCCGCGAGGCGGCGCCGTCAGCGCGTCACCGTCGCCGGCCGGTGCCCGTCCGCCGCCCGCACCTCGAAATGATCGATGTCGGCCGGAACCGGCGCAGCGCCACCCCGCACCACCGCCGGCTCCGCGCCCGCCCCGGCCACCGACCAGGTGCTCACCGTCTGCTCACTGCCGTCCCGGCCCACCGCGACCAGCGCGCACACCCCCGCGGAAGGCTTCGGCAGCACCGAGCACCCCGAGCGCATAGGCTCCGGCGTCGCGGTGGGGTTCGGGGATGCGCATGCCCCCGGATACGGAGAGAACCCACGGATCACTCACCCCACACCGCCCGGACAGCACCTAAACTCCGGCTTCATGCTGCGCGTACTAGCCGTCGACGACGAAGAGCCCGCCCTGGAGGAACTCCTCTACCTCCTGCGCGCCGACCCCCGGATCCGGAGCGCCGAGGGAGCCACCGGCGCCACCGAGGCGCTGCGCCGCATCGGCGGCGCGGTCGACGCCGGCCCCGAAGACCCCTCGGCCATCGACGTCGTCTTCCTGGACATCCACATGGCCGGCCTCACCGGGCTCGACGTGGCGCAGCTCCTGGCCGGATTCGCCGCGCCCCCGCTCATCGTGTTCGTCACCGCCCACGAGGGCTTCGCAGTCCACGCCTTCGACCTCAAGGCCGTCGACTACGTGCTCAAGCCCGTCCGCCGCGAGCGCCTGGCCGAGGCCGTACGACGCGTCGCCGAGCAGGTGGGCGAACGCTCCGCACCCGTCCACGACGCCGCGGCCGACCAGATCGCGGTCGAACTGGGCGGCGTGATCCGCTTCGTACCCGTGGACGACATCGCGTACGCCGAGGCGCAGGGCGACTACGCCCGGCTGCACACCGCCACCGGCAGCCACCTCGTCAGGATCCCGCTCACCACCCTCGAGGAACGCTGGCGGTCCCGGGGCTTCGTACGCATCCACCGCCGCCACCTCGTGGCACTGGGCCGCATCGACGAGCTCCGCCTCGACGCGGGCAGCATGAGTGTGCGCATCGGTGACGCGGAGCTCGCGGTCAGCCGCCGTCACACCCGCGCCCTGCGCGACCTCCTCATGCGCCAGACCGGCCGCTGACCTGGGCCTACCCGGCTCGGACCCCTTCCCAGCCGACCCCGCGCCGCCTACACTCCGAGCCCATGTCCGCAGAGAGCACACCCCGGCGCGAAGTGGTCACCGGGGAGCCCCGGCGGGTGCGTCCGCTGCCCCGCTACCGTGCCCAGTCGGAGATCGACGAGCAGACCGCGCTCGGCGGCGCCTACGTCCGCTCACTGATGCGCAGCCAGCTCCGCGCCGGACTCACCGCCTTCGCCGTCCTGGCCCTGGTCGCCGGCACCCTGCCCCTGGTCTTCGAGGCCGTGCACAGCGACGCCGTCGTGTGGGCGGTGCTCGGCTTCGCCACCTACCCGCCGCTCACCCTCGCCGCGTGGTGGTACGTACGGCGGGCCGAGCGCAACGAGCGAGACTTCGCCCGGCTCGTGGAAGGCCGTCCGGCACCGTGAGCGCACCCGGCCATCCCGCATCGGTGGTGGCGGTCGCCCTCGTCGTCCTGGCCACCGTGCTGGTCGGCGGCTTCGGGCTGCGGATCTCCAGGACCACCTCCGACTTCTACGTCGCCTCGCGCACCGTACGGCCGAGGCTCAACGCCGCCGCGATCAGCGGCGAATACCTCTCCGCCGCCTCCTTCCTCGGCATCGCGGGCCTGGTCCTGGTGCACGGGCCCGACATGCTCTGGTACCCGGTCGGCTACACCGCCGGATACCTGGTGCTGCTGATCTTCGTCGCCGCGCCGCTGCGCCGCTCGGGGGCGTACACCCTGCCCGACTTCGCCGAAGGACGCCTGGAATCACGGCAGGTGCGCAGGCTGGTCAGCGTGTTCGTCGTCGGCGCCGGCTGGCTGTACCTCGTACCGCAGCTGCAGGGCGCCGGCCTCACCCTGAAGATCCTCACCGGCGCCCCCGGATGGCTCGGCGACGTGCTCGTGGCCTCCGTCGTGGTCCTCGCCGTCGCGGCCGGCGGCATGCGCTCGATCACCTTCGTGCAGGTCTTCCAGTACTGGCTGAAGCTGACCGCCCTCCTCGTACCGGCGATCTTCCTGGTGCTCGCCTGGCAGGGCGACGGACGGCCCCGCGTCAGCTTCGACGAGCAGATCTCCGTCTTCCGCGCCGACCACCCGCTCTACGCCACGTACGGACTGATCGTGGCGACCTTCCTCGGCACCATGGGCCTGCCCCATGTCGTGGTCCGCTTCTACACCAGCCCCAACGGCCGTGACGCCCGCCGCACCACGGTCGCCGTGCTCGCCCTGGTCGGCGTGTTCTACCTGCTGCCGCCGGTGTACGGGGCCCTGGGCCGGCTGTACGCCCCCGAACTCATCCACGGCGGTGACGCCGACGCCGCCGTACTGCTGCTGCCCGCCCGGGTGATCGACGGCCTCGGCGGCGATCTGCTCGGCGCGCTCATCGCCGGCGGCGCGTTCGCCGCGTTCCTGTCCACGGCCTCCGGACTCACCATGGCCGTCGCCGGAGTCATCACCCAGGACGTCCTGCCCTCGCGCGGCGTACGGCACTTCCGGCTGGCCACCGTCCTCGCCATCGCCGTACCGCTGGCGGGTTCGCTGCTGGTCAGCCGGGTGCCGGTGGCCGACGCCGTGGGCATGGCCTTCGCCGTCTCCGCCTCCTCCTTCTGCCCGCTGCTCGTCCTCGGCATCTGGTGGCGGCGGCTCACCCCGCCGGGTGCGATCGCGGGGCTGCTCCTCGGCGGCGGCTCCGCCCTGCTGTCCGTGGCCATCACGGTCAGTGGCGCGGTACGCCCGCCGGGCTGGCCCCACGCGCTGCTCGCCTGGCCCGCCGTCTGGTCCGTGCCGGTCGGCTTCCTCGCGATGATCCTCGTCTCGCTCGCCACCCCGGGACGGATACCGCCGGGTACCAACGCCGCCATGACCCGCTTCCACCTGCCGGAAGCGCTGACCTCGGGGAGAGGCCGATGACCGGGGCCGGGATCGCCGCCATCGCCGTGCCGGCCCTGCTGATCTTCGGCACGGGCTTCCTCCTGGGGCGCACGGCCCGGCCCGTACGCACCAGCGACGTCGGCACACCCGTCGAGCACGCCACGTTCGAGACGCTGCACACGGCCTCCCTCGCCGCGCCGCCGCTGCGCGCCGGACTCACCGAGGAGAGCGCCCGCAGGTCGGCCCGCCGGCTGCGCTCCCTGCTGGGCACCGACGCCCTCTGCCTCACCGACCGGGACCGGGTGCTCGTCTGGGACGGCGAGGGGGTCCACCACGGCAAGGACGTGATGCACCAGGTCCGGGAGCTCCTCGCCGGCGGCCGGGACACCGCCTTCCTCAGCGACTGCGGCGACCTCGACTGCCCCCTGCGCTGGGCCGTCGCCGTCCCGCTGACCGTCGACCACCGCGTGCTCGGCGCGCTCGTCGCCTACGCCCCGCGCGAATCGGCCGTGCTGGCCAGGGCGGCGGGGGAGGTGGCCCGCTGGGTGTGCGTCCAGCTGGAGCTGGCCGAGCTCGACCGTTCCCGTACGCAGCTGATCGAGGCCGAGATCAAGGCGCTCCGGGCGCAGATCTCGCCGCACTTCATCTTCAACTCCCTGGCCGCCATCGCCTCGTTCGTCCGCACCGACCCCGAGCAGGCGCGCGAGCTGCTGCTGGAGTTCGCCGACTTCACCCGTTACTCCTTCCGCAGGCACGGCGAGTTCACCACCCTGGCCGACGAACTGCACTCCATCGACCAGTACCTGGCACTGGTGCGGGCCCGCTTCGGCGAACGGCTCTCGGTCACCCTCCAGGTCGCCCCGGAGGTGCTGCCCGTCGCGCTGCCGTTCCTCTGCCTCCAGCCACTGGTGGAGAACGCCGTCAAGCACGGCCTGGAGGGTGCCGTCACCAGGAGCCGCATCACCATCAGCGCCCTGGACTCGGGCGCCGAGGCTGAGGTCGTGATCGAGGACGACGGCACCGGCATGGAACCGGAGCGGCTGCGGCGGATCCTGCGCGGCGAGGGCGGTACCTCCACCGGAATCGGGCTGCTCAACGTGGACGAGCGTCTGCGGCAGGTGTACGGCGACGACTACGGCCTGGTCATCGAGACGGGCGTCGGCGCGGGCATGAAGATCACGCTGCGGCTTCCCAAATACCGTGCGGGGGTGCACGGTTCGTGACGAGCGGAACAGCCCGGTGCTCAGTACAGATGGATCGCCAGATGCCCCAGCGGCAGCCCCAGCTGCCACGCGGGCGTCCACACCCGCGCCTCCCCGCAGTCGTCCTCCCCGTCGCCGCCCACCGGCTCCCACGGCGGCGGCCCGATCGCGTCGAGGTCGGCGGCCAGCAGTTCCGTCTCCTCCAGCCACCGCCACGCCGCCCGTGCCAGTGCCAGGTCCGGGTCCCGCCGCCCGTCCTCCGGCGCGTCCAGCCGCGCGCGGACCCACCGCCTCCAGGACGTCCCGTACGCGGTGAGGAGCCGCAGCTCGTCGACCCGGGCCGCGGGCAGCGCGTCGGCCACCGGCCCGTCGGACAGGAAGACCGTCAGGGCGAGCGCCTCGCGGCCCGCGCGGTACTCCAGCGTGGCCGGTTCCATCAGGTCACCGGTGAGCAGCAGCTCGTCCGCGATGTACTCGGCGTACATCCAGGCCATCGGGACCAGCAGCCCGCCCCCACCGGCTCCGTCGTGATGTTCGGGACGCACCCCGTCTCGCCTCTTCCTTCGTCTCGGTAGCGGGCTTCACGCAGCATTGAACCGGGAGCGGATGCCCCGCGTGGGCAGAAGGGCAGGATCCGTCGGGAGATACGAGGTGAGATGACCGCCGACCACGGTGACGACCCGCACGTGCGGCAGCTGCTGGGCGCGTACGTGCTCGACGCCCTGTCCGCCGAGGAGACGGGCCCGGTCGCCCGCCACCTCCAGCGGTGCGACACCTGCGCCGCGGCCTACGTGGAGGTCGCCGACGCCGTGTCCCTGCTCGCGCTGCTCGATGAGGAGGACCTGCTGGAATAGCCCGGCAGGTTACGCGAGAGCAGCCGCAGCGCGTAGTACGAACGGGACTTGACCGTGCCCGCCGGTATCCCGAGGACCTCGGCGGTCTCGCCCACGCTCAGCCCGCGGAAGTAGATCTGCACCAGCACCGCCCGGTGCTCGGGGCTGAGCGTCCTGACGGCCTCACGCACATCGAGGGCGCGGACCGCCGAGTCCGCGGTGTCCTCCCGGGCGGGCGAGCTCTCCAGGACGACGTCGCTGACCTCGGCCGGCCGGGCCTGGCGGGACCTGCGGGCGTCGATGGCCAGGCGCCGCGCGACGGTGAAGAGCCAGGGCCGCATCGAGTCGTAGGGCGCGTCGAACGCCTCCGGGTGCTGCCAGGCGCGCAGCAGGGTCTCCTGGGAGAGGTCCTCCGCCCGCTGCCGGTCGCCGAAGGTCAGACCCAGCAGGAAGTGGAGCAACGCCGGCCCGTGTTCCCGCTGCAGCTCCGCGAGGGTGCGCTCATCGGTCGTCGCCGTGGTCATCGTGAACGTCCTTTCCCGAAGAGGCCCCTGCCGCCTCGCTCCCGCCTGGCGTATACGAACGCATCGGGGCGCGGGGGAACAGGCGGTGCACCGAGATGTGCGCCGAGCGGTCGCACGGAGCGGCGAGTGGTGCGGTGAACGGTCAACGGGGAGCGATACGGCCGATTCAGGTACTTCGTCGGTTTTGTCCTTGACTCTCCAGTATGAATATATGTGTATTCGGATGGCTGAAATCATCCGAATAGGGAGTCGTTCAGATGGCGAAACGCATCCGACAGGGCACGGTGATCGCCGTCGCGGGCCTCCTCGCCGCCGCGACGGCCTGTACCGGCCAGCAGTCCTCACCCCCCGGGTTCGCCGGGCGGCAACTGTCCGCCGGGCACGGCGCGAGCGGGGCGGACAGCGGGGGACCGGACATCGCGCGCCCCTTCACCCTGCTGGCCTCGGGCGACGTCCTGCCCCACTCGTCGGTCATCGACCAGGCCGCGGCCGACGCGGGCGGCAAGGGCTACGACTTCCGCCCGATGCTCAAGGGAGCCGCGCCGCTCGTCTCCGGTGCGGATCTGGCCATCTGTCACATGGAGACCGTGTACGGGGAGAACGGCGGCCCCTACACGGGCTATCCGTCCTTCAAGTCACCGCCCGAGGTGGCGGCCGCCCTGCGCGCCACCGGCTACGACTCCTGCTCGACCGCCTCCAACCACACCCTGGACGACGGTGCCCCGGGCATCGGCCGCACGCTCGACGCCCTGGACCGGGCCGGTGTGGCCCACGCCGGATCCGCCCGTACCGTCGCCGAGGCGGGCCGCCCCACCCTGCTCGAGGCCGGGACCGGCAAGAAGGCGGCGAAGGTCGCCCACCTCGCGTACACGTACGGCACCAACGACAACCCCCTGCCCGCCGACCGGCCCTGGGCGGTCAACCTCATCGACAAGGACCGCATCGTGGCCGATTCCCGGGCGGCCCGCCGCGCGGGCGCCGACGTGGTCGTCGTGTCCCTGCACTGGGGAACGGAATGGCAGGACGCGCCCGACGACGTCCAGCTCGGACTCGGCCGCGAACTCACGGCCTCCGGCACCGGGGGGCGCCCCGACATCGACCTGATCCTCGGCACACACGCCCATGTCCCGCAGGCGTACGAGAAGGTCAACGGCACCTGGATCGTCTACGGCATGGGCGACCAGATCGCCGGCGCGATGGTCAACCACGAGGGCGCCCGGGACCCACGGGGCAACGAGAGCTCGATGGGCCGCTTCACCTTCGCACCGCCGAGGAAACCGGGAGAGCGCTGGACCGTGAGCAAGGCCGAATTCATCCCCCAGTGGTTCGACACCGGGACCGGCCGAGTGATCGGCCTCGGCGCACCCGCCGAACACCTGCGGGAGGTCCGCGACCGCATCCGCGACGTGGTCCTCAGCCGGGGCGGCGCCGAGGCCGGTCTCGTCATGGGGAAGTGAGCCGGTCCCTGCGAGTACGCGGGCGGCGGCCACGGCCCGAGGGAGATGGGCCACGGGCTACGGCACGACGGTGACCGGCCAGCGCCCGGCCTTCACCAGACGGACCGCCACCGAACCGACGAAGCGGTGCCCGGCGGACTCCGAGGCGCCCACCACCACGGCGTCCGCCGTCAGTTCGTCGGCCGCCGTCACGAGCCCGTTGTACGGGTCACCCCGGAACGTGTGGAACTCCCAGCGGACGTTCCACGTGTCCTTGAGCTGCTCGGTCGCCGTCCTGATCTCGTTCACCAGCTCCTCGGCGACCTCCCCGGTCGTGCCGGCGACGGGCACCCCGAGCGCGGCGCCCGCCGGCATCACCGGCTGGACGTACACCAGGGCGAGCATGGCGTTCTGCCGCCGGGCCAGGCCCGCCGCGTACGCCGCCGCCCGCATCGAGGAGTCGGATCCGTCGATGCCCGCGACGATCACCTTCGGGCCGTCGGTGCCACGCTCGAACCGGTCGTGTCGCTGGTCTGTCACGGCCACGAGGTTAGCCGCTTCCGCCCGGGGCCCGCCGTACCGGGTCTCCCCTGGTCACGGTGCCACTCCGCCCATCGGGTGCAGATCGCCGCGCGTCCGGGTGTCGTGGCCGGTTCCGGGCGGAAGTCCGTGCGAGCAGTTGGCCATGAAACATGATCAGCTTCCCGCGGAACGCCGTACGCTGCTGCGCCTCGCCCTCGCACTGGGGGCCGCGTCCGCCGTACGCGTGATCGCCGCGGACCCCGCCGGCACGCCCGCCCGGCCCGGCGGTGAGCCCCTCGGGCCGGCCGCCGGACCCCCGTCGCAGGCGAGGACGGGCCCCACCGCCTACCGGCTGCGGCCCATGACCGGAGGGGCCCCGCCCCGCTTCCGCCCCGCCGCGCCACCGGTCCGCACCCGGCCCTTCGAGGAGATGCCCGAGCTGGGGGCCGACGCGATGGTGCTCAGCTTCGACGACGGCCCCGACCCGCGCTACACACCGGACATCCTGGCGACGCTGCGCAGGTACGGGGTGCGGGCGATGTTCTTCGTCTGCGGCGAGATGGCGGCGGACAACCAGGACCTGCTGCGTGAGATGGCCGACGACGGGCACGTGATCGGCAACCACTCCTGGTCGCACCCGCTGATCCCGGAGCTCTCCCGGAGCGGCATCCGTGACGAACTGGGCAGCACCAGCGGGTTGATCGAGAAGACGCTCGGGTCCCCGCCGCTCTGGTACCGGGCTCCGTACGGTGCCTGGAACCGGAACTCCTTCGAGATCGGCGCCGAGATGGGCATGGAGCCGATGGCCTGGACCGTCGACACCCTGGACTGGACGGCACCGGGCGCCGACACCATCGTCCGCCGGGTCGAGCGGGGTGCCGCACCCGGCGTCGTGGTGCTCTCGCACGACGCCGGCGGCAACCGGTCCCAGAGCGTGGCCGCCCTGCGGCGGTATCTGCCCGCGCTGATCGCGGACGGCTACCGCTTGACCGTCCCGCACCGCAGCTGACGGCCCGACCCGACGCGCCCGGGCGCGCCACACACGCTCGCCGGGCCCACCGGGATCCGTCGCGGCCAAGGGCAGTCCCGTGACTTCTGGCGGGCGCACGACGACAGCCACGGCACCTCGCCGCGTTGTCGGAAAGCTCCCTCAGCGCGTCTCGACGAGCCGGGCGAAGACGACCACGTTCCCGTCGTAGCCGTCGGCCTGTGAGTAGCCGCCGCCGCAGGTGATGACCCTGAGCTCGGAGTACCCGGTGTCGCCGTACACCCGGGCACCGGGGAAGTCGTTCTTGGAGAACACCTCGACCCCGTAGATCTCGAACACCGCGATGCGGCCGTCGTAGCGGGACACCTCGACGCGCCGGCCCTTCTGGAGGGATCCCAGACCGTAGAAGACCGCGGGACCGGACAGGTTGTCGACGTGGCCGACCACCACCGCCGTCCCGCGCTGGCCCGGGGAGATGCCGTTCTGGTACCAGCCCGCGAGGTTCGGGTCCTGCGCGGGAGGTGCCTCGATCCAGCCCGCCGGGTCCAGGTTCACGTCGATCATGGGCGCGTCGACCTGGATCGACGGAATCCGCACGCGGGCGGCGGGAGCGTACGCGAGCGGCTGGACCGGCTCACCCTCGACGGGGCCGGCCTCCGCCGCGTCCCGGGGACCGGCCACCGAGGCCGCGGCCGCGGGCTGCGGCGGTCCGGGGGAGGTCTCCACACCATTGCGCATGAGAGCGAGTCCGGTGAGCATCACCAGGGCGATCGCGCCCCACGGTGTGCGTCTGCCCCGTTCGGTGCCCCACTGGTCCCGGCCCATGGTTCTCCCTTCGTCGCGACATCGCACACGCTAGATGGGGGTGGGGGCGGGGGCGATCAGGGAAGGGCGAACGGGTGGCGGCCACCGGCCCGGCGCCGGAGCCGACTTCTCTTCGGAGTAATGAGCGGATAAAACTTCTGACGGTCCGTGACCTGCGGCTCCGTCAGATTCCGGAGCCGTCGTCCGGCGTGTCGGCTCACCGGGGTGGAGCAGTGCCGAAGTGCGACAACGCCGGTCTCTGGTGAGGGTTCGTCATGGGACGCGTTCTCGTCGACTGATCCCGGAGGACAAGACTCCGGGGCGCTTCCCGCCGGAGGTTCAAAGATGCGTGCTTCACGCGTTCTCGCGGTGACCGCGACCGCATTCGCGGCGGTCGGTCTCGCCGCGCCGACGGCCGCCGCGGGCGGTGGCCCGGGCAGCCCGAACAACACTGCTCCCACCAACGTCACCGTCAACCCGTCCTCGGTGCACCAGGGCGCCACCATGCAGGTCAGTGCCGAGGGCTGCGGCCGCGCCGGCGGCAAGGTCTGGTCGAACGCGTTCCCGACGGTGAACCTCTCACCGGGCCGGGTCGGCTACGCCACCGCCCACATCCGGGACAACGCGACGCCCGGTCAGTACAGCCTGTCCGTGAAGTGCAACGAGAGCGACAACAACTTCGGTGGCGGCAACGGAGGTGACGGCGGGAACGGAGGCAACGGCGGCAACGGCGGCAACGGCGGCGACCGCGGCAACCGCGGTGACGAGGCCGACTCGGTCGCGACGGCCCGGTTCACCGTGCTCCCCAGCCGGGGCGCACAGGGCGGTCTCGGCGGCTCCATGGGCCCGAGCTCCGTCGAGATGCAGGTCGGAGGCGGTCTTGCCGCCGCGGCAGCCGTCGGCGGTGCCGTCTTCATCGTCCGGCGCCGGATGAGCGATGCGACCGGCTGACGCGTCGAACACCCCGCCCGGCCCGATACGCCCGTCGCCCCGAGTCCTGGACCAGGACCCGGGGCGACTGTCGTGCGTGGCGTGCAGGGCCGTCAGCGCTTGTGTGGTGTGCCGGACCGTCAGTGCTGACGGCCGGTGCGCCGCTTGCGCAGTACGTAGAAGGCGCCGGCCGCGGCGGTCGTCACCAGGGCGGAACCGGCGGCGATCTCGCCGGGGTCCATGGTGTCGACACTGCCGCCGAGCCCTCCCAGCACACCGCTGGGGGTCGCGGTGGAGCTGGTGGTGGGGGCTGTGGTGGGAACGGTCGTGGGGGAGGCGGTGGCCCCGCTCGTGATGGACAGGTCGGCCGTCCGCGTGGTGTTGCCGCAGCGGAAGGTCACCTCGTAGACGGAACCGCGCTTGGCGTCCCAGTCGACCGTGGCGGTGGCCGACCTTCCCCTCGGGATGGTGACCGTGTCGAACACGCCCGAGAAGGCGGTCGCGTCGCTCGTGCACCCCACGGCGCCGAGAGTGACCCGACCCCCCGGCGCGACCGTCGACGGAGTGATGGTCGGCGTGAAGGTGGACGTGCCGCCGGTGAGCACGTGGGCCGATGCGGCCGGTGCCATCAGGACACAAGCGGCGGCGCCCAGCAGGGCGGCGGGTGCGACACGTATCGCGCGCATGGTGGATCCTCCGGGTCCCCGAGGAGCAGCCGCGGAACGGATTTCCGCACGGCATGGGAAATGCACCTCGATGCCCGAAACGCTAGAAGTGCCGCATACCACCCGCGATCGGGGTCAGGCGAATGGGGCAGCCTTGTCCCCCGGCCGGCTCACCGGCCGGGGGAGTCCTCCTGAGGTCTTTGGTCGGATCAGGCCGGGTCAGGGAGCGGGGCCCGGTGCGTGCGGCTGCACGGTGCGGGAAGGAGCCCACGCGGAGCGGTCGGGTCCTCCCCCGCCCGTGCGCAGCCGAGAGTTCGGGGAAGACCGACGCAACGCCGGAGGGGTGCCTCCCCGCCCGTGCGCAGCCGAGAGTTCGGGGGGCGCGTGCCGGCCCCGCGAGCCCGGCATGATCCGAACGAGAGGCCCTAACCTCCCGTCGCGTGCGGGAACAGATCGACGAAGGGAGCGGTGGTCGCCGAGATGCCCCGGCCGAACGGGGCGTCGAAGTTCCAGATCAGGAAGAGCAGGAAGGCGATCAGCACGCTGAAGAGTCCTGCGAGCAGCAGTTCACGGAAGGTTCTGCGGATCTGGAGTGTGAAGATCAGCCCGACCGTGACCAGCGCTCCGGTGATCAGGCCGAACCAGACGACCCCGGGCATGGTCGCGCCCGCGTTCTGGCCCCGTGAGCCGCGTGCGTCGTCGACGGCGGCCACCTGGTCCACCAGCGGCTGGTAGGCCTGCCCCTCGTGGTCCGTCTGCGGCTCGTACCGCGTGACGTCGGCCCGCAGCCGGTCCAGGAGCCTGGTGCCCTCCGCCGTGAGGGCGCCGTGGTCCATCATGGCCTTCCACTCGTCCGTGACGACATAGGTGACGTAGGCGTCGACATCGGCCCGGATGCGGTCGCGGACCTCGGCCGGGTAGACGGCGGACCGCGCGCTCACCTCGTGCAGGGCCTGGGCCTCCATGCGGACCGACTCCTGGGCGGCGCTGCGGCCCTCCCAGACGCCCGCGATGGCGAGACCGAGCACGATCGCGTACACCACGCCGATCATCATCGTCATGTACTCGATGACATCGGGCGTCTCGGAGGGGTCGTCGTCCTCCCCGATGCGACGGTTGTTGAGGACGGCGATCGTGATGACGACGGCACAGGCCGAGGCCATCGCGATGGTCAGAACAAGCCATTCCGACATGTGTTCCCTTCGGTGATCAGCGGGACGAGCGGGGCCGCAGGACGGCCACCGCGAAGACGGCCGGTGCGGTGACGACCAGGGTGAGTGAGACCAGCGAAGGGCCGGCCCGGGGTGCCTTGCGGGCCGTATTCCGGTAGGCGGGGAGCGCCACGGGTGTGGGCCCGGGCGGGGTCGCCCGCGCCTCGGGCGGCGGTGGCGCGGGATCCGGTTCCGGTTCGGGTTCCGGTTCGGGCGGTGCGGGGGGTGGAGGAGGCGGCGGCGGAGGTGGCGGGGGAGGCGGCGGAGGGGGGTCCGGAGGCGGCGGAGGGGGCGGGGGCGGCTCGGGCTTGGGCGGGGCCGGTGGCGGGGGCGGAGCGGGCGCCGGCTCGTCGATGACGGCCTTGCACCCGCCGTCGCCCGACACGGCGACGGACGAGCCGCCGTCCCCCTGTCCGATGGAGGCGACCGCGCAGTCGTCACCGGTCGCCGGCACCGGCAGGGCGAAGAGCCAGAGCAGAGCGGCGGCGGCCGTGAGCCGTGCCATGCGTGATCCGTACACGCCGGGGAGCATGTTCCCTCGCGGCCGGGGACACGCCGGGCAAAGGGGTGATTCGCCCGATGGTGGGGACATTCGGCGATTCGCGTTTACGGCCGGAGAAACTTTCTCGGTGACGTATTGAACGCGGGGCCACCGGCCGTCCGTACCTAGGCCATGAAAGGCGCGGACTCGCGTCGCAACCGGCAGAAGGACAACGGGAGTCGACATGAATACCTGGCGGAACGCCTCGCTCGCGGTGACGGCCGCGGCCCTGTTGACGCTGACGACGGCGTGCGGTCAGGAGAACGGCAGCTCGTCCCCCAACGGCCAGGCCGTGGGCAACGCGGCCCCCGCCCAGCAGCCGGCCGGCAGCGGCTACGGCTCGGACACCGGCTACGGCTCCGGCACGGGGGCCGACGCGTCCGCACCGAAGTCGGCCGGTCAGCTCGCGGTGTGGGACAGCAAGAAGCTGGGCAAGGTGCTCACCGACAGCGCCGGCTTCACGCTCTACCGCTTCGACAAGGACACGGCCGACCCGCCGAAATCGAATTGCGAAGGCGACTGTGCGAGCGCCTGGCCGGTGGTGCCAGCCGACGACGCCACGGCCGCGGCGGGCAGCGACGCCGCGCTGCTGGGCGAGGTCACCAGGGCCGACGGCACCGAGCAGCTGACCGTCGGGGGATGGCCGATGTACCGGTACGCCAAGGACACGCGTCCGGGGGACGCCACCGGGCAGGGTGTCGGGGGTACATGGTTCGCCTCGGCCCCCGACGGAAAAAAGGCGGCGGTGAACGCGGACGGCCCCGCGGGTGCGGAACCGGCCGATCTCGCCGGACTTTCCGTCCGTAAGGACCCGGAACTCGGAGACATCGTCGTCGACAAGCGGGGCATGACGGTTTACCGCTTCACGAAGGACTCGGCCTGGCCGATGAAGTCGGCGTGCACCGGAGACTGCCTCAAGAAGTGGCCCGTCGTCAGTCCCGTGCAGAAGAATGATGTCGGGGGTGTCACCACCAAGGGATTCACCACCTTCGACCGCCCGGACGGTATCCGGCAGCAGTCGGTCGACTGCTGGCCGATCTACACCTACTCCGGTGACGCCGAGCCCGGAGACACCAACGGCCAAGGGGTCGGGGGCACATGGTACGCGGTGTCACCCGACGCGAAACTGGTCGGAGCCTCCAAGTAGTACCGAGGTCGCTTCGCTGTACCGGTCCGTCGCCGAAGGTTCACGCGCAGCGACGGACCGGTGCACATGCCACCGGTGTGTGACCAATAACGGATCTCTAATTTCCGTTTCCACTCGCTCTCTTGGCGGTCGATCAGTAGCCTCTGGTCAACACTGACCATGAACATGGCCGGATCGCCGTGGCGACTTGTTGGAGACATCGATGGAGCGTCCCTCCTGGGCACCGCAGGGCATAGACATCTCGGTGCCGAGCGTGTCTCGCATGTACGACTTCTATCTGGGCGGTTCGCACAATTTCGAGGTGGACCGGGAAGCGGCCCGCAAGGCCATGGAGTTCATGCCGGGGCTTCCCAAGATCATGCAGGCGAATCGCGCCTTTATGCGACGGGCCGTGCACTACGCCACCGCTTCGGGTATCAGACAGTTCCTGGACATCGGATCGGGCATACCGACGTTCGGCAATGTCCACGAGGTCGCCCAGGCGGACGACCCGGAGGCCAGGATCGCCTACGTCGACCACGACCCGGTCGCCGTCGCGCACAGCCAGGCCGTACTGACGGGCAACGAGCGGGCCGTGGTGGCCGCCGCGGATCTGCGCAAGCCCGAGGGGATCCTCGAGAACCCGGAGATCCGCGCGCTCATCGACCTGGACAAGCCGGTGGCCCTGCTGCTCGTGGCGGTCCTCCACTTCATCGAGGACACCGACGACCCGTACGGCGCGGTCGCCACGCTGCACGAGGCGCTGGCCCCCGGCAGCCTGCTCGTCCTCACCCACGCCTCGTACGAGGGGATCCCGCTCTCCCAGGAGGAGGCGGGAGGCACCGTCGGCGTCTACCGCACCATCCGCAACCCGCTCATCATGCGGTCGCGCCAGGAGATCAGCCGCTTCTTCACCGGCTTCGACATGATCGAGCCCGGACTCGTCTCGATGCCCGACTGGCGTCCCGAGTCCCCCGGTTCGCGGACACAGGAAGACCCCTTCGCCTTCTCGGGCTTCGCCGGGGTTGGACGCAAGGCGTGAGCATTCCCGCCCAGGCGTCCGGTGCGCCGGACGCGGAACCGGACGGGCCCGAGGGCCGGCTCCGGAGATTCGCCACCATCTGGAGCCGGGCGATCTTCCCGTCCACGGCCACCTCGATGACCCGCCCGGAATTCGAGCAGCACCTGCTGCCGATGGCCCGGGAGCTCAGCGTGATCCTGCACGCGCGGCCCTTCGACGCGACGTCGGCCCAGCGGGTGGGCGCCGCGCTCGTCGACGCGCACTGCACCGATCCCGACGCGCTCAGCTCCACGCTGGGTGTCGTCGACTCGTACCTGGTGCTGTACTGCGGTGGCAACGGGCCGGTGGAGCTGTCGACCGAGGACAGCCGCGCCCGTTGCGCGCGCATCCAGCACGCGTTCGCCGGCGGGTTCACCCAGGCGCTGCGCGAGCGGACCCTCGCGGAGCAGGAGGCGATCGCCCGGTCGGCGCTCACCGCCCGATCGAACGCGGAGCAGGCCCTGCACGCGACGGAGGCGCGCTTCCGCGCCGTGTTCAAGGACGCCGCCATCGGCATCGGCATCGCCGACCTCGAAGGCAACATCCTGGAGATCAACGACACCCTCACCCTCATGTTCGGCGGCCTGGAGAACCACGTACGCAGCCACAAGGTGAACGAGTGGGTCCACCCCGAGGACTCGCCGCACGTATGGAAGTACTACAACGAGCTGGTGCGGGGCGAACGCGAGCACTACAGCGTGGAGAAGCCGTACTACCGCAACGACGGCACCGTGCTGTGGACCAACCTCACGGTCTCGCTGCTGCGTGACCCGGAGGGCAGGCCGGAGTACCAGCTGGCCCTCATGGAGGACACCACCGAGCGGCGGCTGCTCAACCTCCGGCTGCGCTACGAGGCCACGCACGACGCCCTCACCGGACTGCCCAACCGGACCCTCTTCTTCGAACGTCTGGAGAAGGCCCTCGCCCACAAGGAGGGCATGCGGTTCGGGCTCTGCTACCTCGACCTCGACGGCTTCAAGGCGATCAACGACAGCCTGGGGCACGCGGCGGGCGACCGGCTCCTTGTCGAGGTCGCCGACCGGCTGCAGAGCTGTGCGACCGCACCCGGCGAGATGGTCGCCCGGCTCGGCGGTGACGAGTTCGTCGCCCTCACGACCGGCCCGCGGACCGAGGAGGAGGTCGACGAACTCGCAGGCCGCATCCTCTCGGCGCTCGCCACCCCCATCCGCCTCGACGGCCGGGAGCTGACCGTACGCGGATCCATCGGCGTCGTCGAAGGGCCCTCGGGTGAGCGCACCGCCGCGGAGGTGCTGCGCAGCGCCGACATCACGATGTACCGGGCCAAGGCGGCGGGCGGCAACCGCTTCGCGCTCGCCGACGCCGAGGCGGACGCCCGCGCCATCACCCGGCACGGGCTGACGACGGCGCTGCCCGCGGCGCTGGACCGGGGCGAGTTCTTCATCGAGTACCAGCCGCTGGTGCACCTCGGCGACGGCAGCGTGCACGGTGCGGAGGCGCTGGTGCGCTGGTGCCACCCGCAGCACGGCGTGCTCGGGCCCGACCGGTTCATTCCGCTCGCCGAGCACACCGGGCTGATCGTGCCGCTCGGCCGCTGGGTGCTGGAGGAGTCCGTACGGCAGGCCAACTTCTGGCAGGAGCGGCACACCGACGGCGGGCCCCTGCGGATCAACGTCAACCTCTCGCCGACGCAACTGCACCACCCACGGCTGGTCGCCGAGACCGTCGACGTGCTGGAACGCTCCGGGCTCGAACCGGGGGCACTCTGCCTGGAGGTCACCGAGTCCGCGCTGATCGGCGCCGACGACGATCTGCTCAAGCCGCTGCGTCAACTGGCCGAGATGGGCGTGGACATCGCCCTCGACGACTTCGGCACCGGCTACTCGAATCTGGCGAACCTGCGCCGGCTTCCGGTGAGCGTGCTCAAGCTGGATCGTTCCTTCACCCAGGGCATGCAGCATCACCCGGCCGACCCGGTCGACATGAAGATCGTCGAGGGCATCGTCTCGCTCGCCCACAGCCTGGACCTCGCGGTCACGGTGGAGGGCGTGGAGACCGGGGCGCAGGCGGAGCAGCTGAAGCAGCTCGGCTGCGACACGGCCCAGGGCTGGTACTACGCCCGTCCGGGGGCGCCGGACCGGATCCACGCGCTGCTGCTGGCGGACGCGGTCTGACAGGCCCCGGCCTCGACCGCAGGACGGGCCGCGCGTCGGTCCGGCGGTCGAGGCCGCGGGGTGGGGCGGTCCGGAGGTCGAGGCCGCGGGGCGCGGCTAGGGGCGGGCCGACGGGTTCCCGCCGTCCTGCCGGTCCAGTCCGTGCGGCCCGTCCCGCGGGGCCCGCCGGTCCCGCCGGTCCGGTCCGTTCGCGAGGAGCATCCGCTGCAGTTCGCGTGCCGCCCGCGGTGGTGCCACGTCGGTCCGGTGCGCGAGCGCGATCGTGCGTCGCAGGCCGGGTGGTGCCAGGGGGGTCGTCCGCAGGTCCTGACCCGCCCGTACGGCGACCATGCGGGGCACCACGGCGACCCCGAGGCCCGCGCGTACGAAGCCCAGTACGGCGTCCATCTCCCCGCCCTCCACGGTGAACGACGGATCGAAGCCCTCCGCACGGCAGGCGGCCACGGTCAGCTCCCGCAGGTCGTAGCCGTGCCGGAACATCACCATGGGCTCGCCCGCGAGGTCCGCGACGCGCACGGTCCCCCCGTGGCCCGGCGCCGGCCCGGCAGGCGACGACAGCACCACCAGGTCCTCCTGCAGCAGTTCCACCGTGGTCAGCGCGGGCGACGCCGCCGGCAGCGGCAGCACGAGCAGAGCGAGGTCCAGCGCACCCCGCGCCAGCTCCCGTACGAGGTCGTGGGAGCCGCCCTCCTCGATCAGGAGCTGGACGCCCGGGTGCAGATCGTGGAAGGCGCGCAGCACGTCCGGCAGCAGGCCCGTGCAGACGCTCGGGGTGGCACCGAGCCTGATCCGGCCCCGGCGCAGCTGCACCAGCTCCTGCACCTCGTGCCGTGCCGTGTCCGCGTCCGCCAGGATCCGGCGGGCCAGGGGCAGCAGCGCCTCGCCCGCGTCGGTGAGCGCGATGTTGCCCCGCGCCCGGCTGAAGAGCTCGGCCCCGAGCTCGTTCTCCAGCGCCTTGATCTGCTGCGAGAGCGACGGCTGCGAGACGTGCACCTCCTCGGCGGCCCGGGTGAAGTGCCTCGCCTCGGCGACGGCCACGAAATAGGTGAGCTGCTGGAAGTGCATGGAACCGACGATAGCGAACGGCATAGCCAATGCCTATGGACATGAGTCACTTCATGTCTTGGACTGATGATGCCCTTCGGCCCTAGCGTCGTGTCCATGGCATTGGCAACGCGGACGGACCGACGGCCGTCCATGACGCGTACGCTCTGGGACTCGTCCGTCGGCAAGAAGACGATCATGGCTGTGAGCGGCTTGATCATGCTCGGCTACCTGGTCGTCCACATGCTGGGCAACCTGAAGATCTTCTTCGGATCCGACGAGTTCAACCACTACGCCCACTGGCTCCGGACACTCGGCGAGCCCTTCCTGCACTACGAGTGGGCCCTGTGGATCGTGCGCCTGGTGCTCGTCGCGGCCGTCGTCCTGCACGCCGTCTCCGCGTACCAGCTGAGCCGCCGCGACATCAGGGCGCGCCCGAACGCGTACGTGCACAGGAAGGCCCGCTCCAGCTACGCCACCCGCACCATGCGCTGGGGCGGCATCATCCTGGCGCTGTTCATCGTCTGGCACATCCTGGACCTGACGACCGGCGCCGTGCACACCGGCGGATTCCAGTCCGGGCACCCCTACCAGAACGTGCTCGACACCTTCTCCACCTGGTACGGCAACGTCATCTACATCGTCGCGGTGCTCGCCATGGGCCTGCACGTCCAGCACGGGTTCTGGAGCGCCGCACAGACCCTCGGCGTGGGCAACGCGACCCGCGACCGGGTGCTGAAGACCCTCGCCAACGGCCTGGCGGTGGTGCTGACGGTGGGCTTCGTCTCCGTGCCCGTGGCCGTCATGACCGGAGTGGTGAACTGACATGAGCGACTACACGAACTACGCGACCGGCGAACCCGTCGTCGACACCAAGGCACCTCAGGGCCCCGTCGCCGACCGCTGGGACACCCGCCGCTTCCAGGCGAAGCTGGTCAACCCGGCGAACCGCCGCAAGCACACCGTCATCGTCGTCGGCACCGGCCTGGCCGGCGGATCGGCCGGCGCCACACTCGCCGAACAGGGCTACCACGTCGTCCAGTTCTGCTTCCAGGACTCACCCCGGCGCGCCCACTCCGTCGCCGCGCAGGGCGGGATCAACGCGGCGAAGAACTACCGCAACGACGGCGACTCCGTGCACCGGCTCTTCTACGACACGGTCAAGGGCGGCGACTTCCGCGCCCGCGAGTCCAACGTGCACCGCCTGGCCGAGATCTCCGTCGAGATCATCGACCAGTGCGTCGCCCAGGGCGTCCCCTTCGCCCGCGAGTACGGCGGCCTCCTCGACAACCGCTCCTTCGGCGGCGTCCAGGTCTCCCGCACCTTCTACGCCCGCGGCCAGACCGGACAGCAGCTCCTCCTCGGCGCCTACCAGGCGCTGTCCCGCCAGATCGCCGCGGGCAACGTCGAACTGCACCCACGCACCGAGATGCTCGACCTGGTCGTCGTCGACGGGAAGGCCCGGGGCATCGTCGCCCGCGACCTGATCACCGGGAAGATCGACACGTACTTCGCCGACGCGGTCGTGCTGGCCAGCGGCGGCTACGGCAACGTCTTCTACCTGTCGACGAACGCGATGAACTCCAACGCCACCGCGATCTGGCGTGCCCACCGCCGCGGCGCATACTTCGCGAACCCCTGCTTCACCCAGATCCACCCCACCTGCATCCCCCGCACCGGTGAGCACCAGTCCAAGCTCACGCTGATGAGTGAGTCGCTGCGCAACGACGGGCGCATCTGGGTCCCGAAGGCCAAGGGCGACGACCGCCCGGCCGGTCAGATCCCCGAGGAGGAGCGCGACTACTACCTGGAGCGCCTCTACCCTGCCTTCGGCAACCTCGTGCCCCGCGACATCGCCTCCCGCGCCGCGAAGAACGTCTGCGACGAGGGCCGTGGTGTCGGGCCCGGCGGGCAGGGCGTCTACCTCGACTTCACCGAGGCCGTCCAGCGGATGGGCCGGGACAAGGTCGAGGAGAAGTACGGCAACCTCTTCGACATGTACGCGCGGATCACCGCGGAGAACCCGTACGAGACCCCCATGCGGATCTACCCCGCCGTGCACTACACGATGGGCGGACTCTGGGTCGACTACGACCTCCAGACCACGATCCCCGGCCTCTTCGCGATCGGCGAGGCCAACTTCTCCGACCACGGGGCCAACCGGCTCGGCGCCTCCGCGCTGATGCAGGGCCTGGCCGACGGCTACTTCGTCCTGCCGTCCACCATCAACGACTACCTGGCCCGCAATCCGCACACCGAGACCGTCGACGCCGGCCACCCGGCCGTCGCCGAGGCCGTCGCCGAGACCGAGGACCGGCTCAACCTGCTCCTCGCCGTCGACGGGGACCGGACGCCGGACTCCTTCCACCGCGAGATCGGCGAACTCATGTGGGAGTTCTGCGGAATGGCCCGCACCGCGGAGGGACTGCGCGAGGCCCTGGTCCGCATCCCGCGGATCCGCGAGGAGTTCTGGCGCCGCATCAAGGTGCCCGGCACCGGCGAACAGTTCAACCAGTCGCTGGAGAAGGCCAACCGGATCGTCGACTACCTGGAGCTCGCCGAGCTCATGTGCCTCGACGCCCTGCACCGCGCCGAATCCTGCGGAGGCCACTTCCGCGAGGAGTCGCAGACCCCGGACGGCGAAGCCGCCCGCCGGGACGAGGAGTTCTCCTACGCCGCCGCCTGGGAGTTCAGCTCCACCGGCGACGCCCCCGTCCTCCACAAGGAAGACCTCGTCTTCGAGTACGTCCACCCCACCCAGCGGAGCTACGCATGAAGCTCACCCTGCGCGTCTGGCGCCAGCAGAACGCCGAGGCGCCCGGCGCCATGGCCACCTACGAAGTCGACGGCATCTCGCAGGACATGTCCTTCCTGGAGATGCTCGACACCCTCAACGAGGAGCTCATCCTCGACGGGGACGAGCCCGTCGCCTTCGACCACGACTGCCGCGAAGGCATCTGCGGCGCCTGCAGCCTCGTCATCAACGGCGACGCCCACGGCCCCGAACGCACCACCACCTGCCAGCTCCACATGCGGTCCTTCCAGGACGGCGACACGATCGACATCGAGCCCTGGCGCGCGTCCGCGTTCCCCGTGGTCAAGGACCTCGTCGTCGACCGCTCGGCCTTCGACCGGATCATCCAGTCCGGCGGATACATCTCCGCCCCCACCGGCACCGCGCCCGACGCCCACGCCACCCCGGTGCCCAAGCCGGACGCCGACTTCGCCTTCGAACACGCCGAGTGCATCGGCTGCGGCGCCTGCGTCGCGGCCTGCCCCAACGGCTCCGCGATGCTCTTCACCTCGGCGAAGATCAACCACCTCAACGTGCTCCCGCAGGGCGCACCCGAGCGCGAGACCCGGGTGCTCGACATGGTCGCCACCATGGACGAGGAGGGTTTCGGCGGCTGCACCCTGACCGGCGAATGTGCCACGGCGTGCCCGAAGGGCATCCCGCTGCCCTCGATCGCCGCGATGAACAAGGAGTGGCTGCGGGCCACCCGCAAGGTGCGCCGCTGACCGCACCCGAGTTCACGGCGGGGAGTCAGACCGGCCGCAGTGCCTTCGCCAGGTACGCGGCCGTGCGGCTCCCCGCCGCCCGTGCGACCTCCCGAGGCGTACCGGTCGCGACGATCCGGCCGCCCCGGTCACCACCGCCCGGGCCCAGATCGATCACATGGTCGGCGCCCGCCACCACGGCCATGTCGTGCTCCACGACCACCACCGTGTCGCCCGCGTCCACCAGGCCGTGCAGCTGCCGCATCAGCACCTCCACATCGGCCGGGTGCAGCCCGGTCGTCGGCTCGTCCAGCAGGTACAGCGTGTGCCCGCGCCGGGTGCGCTGCAGTTCGGTGGCGAGCTTGATCCGCTGGGCCTCGCCCCCCGAAAGCTCCGTCGCGGGCTGCCCCAGCCGCAGATAGCCGAGCCCCACGTCGAGCAGGGCCCGCAGGCTGCGCTCGGCCGCCGGTGTCCCCGCCAGGAACGCGGCAGCCGCCTCCACGGTCAGGTCCAGCACCCCGGCGATCGTGAGGCCGCGGAGCGTGACCTCCAGCGTCGGCGGGTTGTAGCGCGCACCGTGACAGTCCGGGCAGGGGGCGTACGTGCTGGGCAGGAAGAGCAGTTCGACGGAGACGAACCCTTCCCCCTGACAGGTCTCGCACCGCCCGCCCGCCACGTTGAACGAGAACCGTCCCGCCCGGTAGCTCCGCTCACGTGCCGTCTCCGTGCCCGCGAACAGCTTCCGTACGACGTCGAACAGCCCGGTGTACGTGGCAAGATTCGACCGGGGTGTCCGGCCGATGGGTTTCTGGTCGACCTGCACCAGCCGGTCCACCGCCGCAAGCCCCTCCGCCGACGCGCAGCCCTCCTCCTGCGCGGGCGGCCCCGGAGTGTCCGCCGCCTGCCGGTCGGCCAGCACACCCGCCAGGACCTGGCCGACCAGCGTCGACTTGCCCGATCCCGACACACCGGTGACCGCCGTCAGCACCCCCAGCGGGAAGTCGGCGTCGACCCCGCGCACATTGTGCCGGTCGACCCCGCGCAACCGGATCCACCCGGACGGGGTGCGCGGCTCCCGGGCCGGGGCAGGGTCCTCGTCGAAGAGGAAGCGCCGGGTCGCGGACCCGGCCACGTGGGCGAGGCCGTCCGGCGGTCCGCTGTGCAGCACCCGGCCCCCGCGCTCACCCGCCAGCGGACCCACGTCCACCAGCCAGTCGGCCTGCCGGACCACATCCATCTGGTGCTCCACCACGAACACCGAGTTCCCCGCCTCACGTAGCCTGCCGAGCACGGAGAGCAGGGACGCCGTGTCGGCGGGGTGCAGTCCGGCCGACGGCTCGTCCAGCACGTAGACCACACCGAAGAGCCCCGACCGAAGCTGGGTGGCGAGCCGCAGCCGCTGCAGTTCGCCCGAGGACAGGGTCGGAGCCGTCCGGTCGAGGCTGAGATAGCCCAGGCCCAGCTCCGTGACGGGCTCGATGCGCGCCAGCAGATCGGCAGTCAGCACCCGTGCCGTGTCGCTGCGGTCGCCCGCGGCCAGGAGCACCTCGGTCAGGGCGGCGAGCGGAAGGGAGGTCAGGCCGGCGATCGTACGACCCGCGAACGTCACCGCCATCGCCTCCGGCCGCAACCGGCTGCCGTCGCACACGGGACACGGGGCGCTGGTGAGGAAGCGCTCGGCCTTCGCCCGCAGCGTACGGCTCCTGGAATCCGCGAAGGTGTGCATCACATAGCGCCGCGCGCTCATGTACGTACCCTGGTAGGGGCGTTGGATCCGCCCTGCGTCGCGGACCGGATGGACCGTCACCACCGGCTGCTCGTCGGTGAACAGGATCCACTCGCGTTCCCGCGGGTCCAGCTCCCGCCACGGCCGGTCGACGTCGTGGCCGAGGGCGTCCAGGACGTCGCGCAGGTTCTTCCGCTGCCAGGCGCCCGGCCAGGCCGCGACGGCCCCGTCCCTGATCGACAGCGAAGGGTCCGGCACGAGCAGTTCCTCGGTGGTGCGGTGGATCCGCCCCAGACCGTGGCACTCGGGACACGCGCCGGCCGCCGTGTTCGGCGAGAAGGCGTCGGAGTCGAGCGGCTCGGCACCCGCCGGATAGTCACCCGCACGTGAGAACAGCATGCGCAGCGAGTTGGACAGCGTGGTCACGGTGCCCACCGAGGACCGTGACCCGGGCGCCGACCGGCGCTGTTCCAGGGACACCGCCGGCGGCAGACCGGTGATCTCACCGACATCGGGAGCCCCGACCTGATGGATCAGCCGGCGGGCGTAGGGGGCGACGGACTCGAAGTAGCGGCGCTGCGCCTCGGCGTAGATCGTCCCGAACGCGAGCGAGGACTTTCCCGACCCCGAGACGCCGGTGAAGACCGTGAGCGTGTCCCTGGGGATGTCGACGTCCACATCGCGGAGGTTGTGCTCACGGGCGCCTCGTACCCGGACGTACGGATCATGGGGGGTGGACATGGGCGGTACGGCTCCGTACGGATCGGTGGGGCGGACGGACACGGCTCTGCCGGTGATCCTCCCGCACGCGTCGCACACGGGAGTACCACCGGCAGAGTGCGGGCGCGAGGCCCCGGACCATCGGGGACCTACACCATCGGGTCCATGCCCCGGTCCTGCATGCTGCTCTCCTGCTCGCCCTGCTCCCGCAGACGGCGGGCCTTGTCCTGGAGCCGTCGGCGCTGCTCCGGGTCCGTGGCGCGGTCCGCTGCTTCCTTCAGTTCCTGCGCCTTGGCCTTCAGCTGCCGCGCACGGCCGCCGGACTCACCTGCAACGCTCATGATCACTCCTGGATCTGTGGGGAGCTGACCCGATCAGCGAATCAGCGGCGGGGCGAACATGCATCTCGAACGGCCACGCACCGCGATCGGCGCAGCCGGCGGGCGGCCCGCCCGGGTCTCCCGCGCGGCGGTGGGGGCACGGGGCGGGCCGGGCCGCCCCGCGGCGCCGGGGGGGGGGGGGGGGCGCGGGCGGCGGCGACGGTGGCCCCCCGGTAGGATGCGAGAGCATG
>NZ_JBHXRD010000002.1:41406-212092 GCF_042717325.1 Streptomyces sp. NPDC058637
TTGTGGGGGTTGGCGTTGTCGTTTTGGGATTTTTTTTTGGGGGGGGGGGGGGGGGGGGCCGGGGGGGGGGGGGGGGGGGCCGGGGGGGGGGGGGGGGGGGGGGGGGGGGTGGGGGGGGGGCCCGCCCCCCCCCCCCCCCCGGGCCGGGGGGCGGGACCGACGGCTCAGGAGCCTGTCGCCGCGAGTTCCTTGCCGATCTCATGGAGGAAGTCCTCGAGATCGTCCGGTGTCCGCGAGGTGATGAGGAGCCAGCCCCCGGTGTCGTCGCTGACGACGGCCTCGTCCACCCAGTTGCCGCCCGCGTTGCGGATGTCCGTCCTGAGCGAGGCGTACGAGGTGAGGGTCTTGTCCGCGACGACGTCCGCCTCGACGAGGACCCACGGCCCGTGGCAGATGGCCGCCACGGGCCGTCCGGCCGAGGTGAACGAGCGGATGATGCCGACGGCGGTGTCCTGGAGGCGCAACGAGTCGGCGTTGAGGGTGCCGCCGGGCACCAGCAGCAGGTCGTAGCGGGCGGGGTCGGCGTCGGCCAGCGTGAGGTCGGGCCGCACGGTGTCACCGGGGTCCTCGTCCCCGACGAGGGTCCGGACGGGGTCCGTGGTGACCGCTGCCACGTCCACGGCTGCACCGCGGTCCCGCAGGTGCTTCAGGGGCACCACGAGTTCGTCCTGCTCGACGCCGTAGTTGGTCACGATCGCCAGTACGCGGCGTCCGTCGAGGTCGGTGTCCGTCATGCCGACTGTCCTTTCGTCATGTCTTCTACGCTGTGGGACGTGAGAGATGAAGCCCGGCCGTTGGCCGTATTCGATCTGGACGGAACGCTCGCGGACAGCGGCCACCGGCAGCACTTCCTGGAAGGCGCACGGCGCGACTGGGCGGCGTTCTTCTCCGCCGCGGTCGACGACCCTCCGTTGCGGGAGGGCGTGGGTCTGGCGCTCGCGAGCGCCGAGGAGTGCGAGGTCGTGTATCTGACGGGCCGCCCGGAGCGCTGCCGCCGCGACACGTTGGCCTGGCTGGAGCAGCAGGGGCTGCCGCGGGGCCGCCTCCACATGCGCCGCGACGACGACCGGCGGCCGGCCCGCCGCACCAAGCTGGAGATCCTGAAGCGGCTGGGCCGGGAGCGTGAGGTGCGGGTCCTGGTCGATGACGACGAGCTGGTCTGTGACGCGGCCGAACTGGCCGGATTCACGGTGGTGCGTGCCCGGTGGGCCGTCCCGTCGTCCTCGCTGAAGGACGCGCAGGAGCGCGAGGGCCGTACCTGATCCGGCCGCGGGCCCTCCGTTCCGTCAGGCTCCGGCCGGGGCCCGTCGTTCCGTCAAGATCCGGCCGGGGCCCGGCGCCCGTCAGGAGGCGCCCCGGGCCGCCCTCAGGCGTTCTCGTCGAGCCGGAAGCCGACCTTGAGGCCCACCTGGTAATGGGCGATGCGGCCGTCCTCGATATGGCCGCGCACCTGTGTCATCTCGAACCAGTCGAGATTGTGCAACGTTTCGGAAGCTCTTGCGACGCCGTTACGGATCGCCGCGTCCAGGCCCTCCTCGGAGGTTCCTACGATCTCGGTGACCCGATAGGTGTGATTAGACATCTAATGTCTCCTTTCGTGGTTCCACGGTGCCTTACTCCCCGTCGGTGCGCGAGGTGTCGCGTGGGTGATGCACCGGAGACCGGGGCTTGACCTGCGGATTGGTCCATACCAAACTCCGGTCCACATACCCGTGCGAGCGCCGCCCGCAGTCCCCCCACCCGGGTCCTGTCATTCCGTCGTGCCGTTTCGCAGAAGGTGACCCTCGTGAAGATCCGCATACTGGCCGGAGCCGTCGCGCTCGTTTCCTCCGTCACCCTGGGCGGCTGCGGCTTTCTCCCCGGCTCGGACGCCGGCAGCCGCACGGTCACGGTGTGGCTGATGAAGGGCAGCGCCTCCCAGGGCTTCCTGGACCGCTTCACGGAGTCGTACGAGGAGGAGCACCCCTCTGTCGAACTGGAGTTCGTTCTGCAGGAGTGGGGCGGCATCGGTCCCAAGGTCATGGGGGCGATCGAGGGGGACGACGCGCCGGACGTCATCGAGGTCGGCAACACCCAGGTCGCCCAGTACGCGGACAGCGGGAAGCTGCGCGACCTCACCCTGGAGACGATGCGTGACCTGGGCGGTGAGGACTGGCTGCCGGGCCTCGCCGAGCCGGGCAGCATCAACGGCGGTCAGTACGGGATTCCCTGGTACGCGGCCAACCGTGTCGTGATCTACAACAAGGAACTCTTCGAGCAGGCGGGCATCACCGCTCCTCCCACGACCCGGAAGGAATGGGTCGAGATCACCGAGAAGCTGGACGGAAGCGCGGGCCGGCAGGGCATCTAACTCGCGGGACAGAACTGGTACGTCCTGGCCGGATTCATCTGGGACGAGGGCGGCGAACTCGCCGAGGACAGCGGCAGCGACTACCAGGGAGCCCTCGACTCACCCGCCGCACTCAAGGGCATGGACTTCTACAAGGAGCTCCAGGCGCTCGGCAACGGCCCCAAGGACGCCGACGAGCAGACGCCCCCGGAGACCGACGTGTTCGCCGAGGGCGACGTCGCCCAGATCATCGCGGTGCCCGGCAGCGCCGCGCTCATCGAACAGGCGAACCCGGCGCTCAAGGGAAAGCTCGGCTACTTCCCCATCCCCGGCAAGACCGCGGCCAGGCCGGGAGCCGTCTTCACCGGCGGTTCGGACCTGATCGTGCCGGAGGGCGCCGACCAGCGGAGCGAGGGCATCGAGGTCGTCAAGGAACTGGCGGGCGAGAAGTGGCAGACGGAGCTCGCCAGGGCCATGAACTACGTGCCCAACAAGCCGGCCCTCGCCCGGGTGATCGAGGGCCAGGAAGGGACGGCCGCGATGGCCGTGGGCGCCGCCGAGGGACGGGCCACCCCCAATTCGCCCAACTGGGCGGCCGTCGAGGCCGACAACCCGATCAAGCCCTACATGACGGCGGTGCTGCAGGGCGCCGACCCCGCGGAAGAGGCGAAGAAGGCGTCGGAACGCATCACCGCGAAGCTCATCACCGGCTGACGGCCGGCCGGCCCCGCTGCCCGGCACACGGGACGGTGGGCCACCTGGGGATTCAGCAGGCGCACATCCCCGCTCTCCGTAGCGGTCATGTCAAATCAAGCCGGTGACGGAAGAAGTAAGGGGGCCGGGCCGTCGCGCTTCCGCGAGGACCCGGCAGCCGCCCCCGCTGATCCGTCCCCGGAGACTGCCATGACCGTGCTGCCCCTCGCCCCTCCCGCCGCCGTCCCGTCGGCCCGCGTACCCGCGCCCGCCTCCCCCTCCGGCTACCGGGTGTCGTTGGCCACCTGCCAGGACGACGTACGCGCCGCCCAGCGCCTGCGCCACCAGGTGTTCGCCGGAGAGCTCGGCGCCCGGCTCGACACCCTCGAACCGGGCCTGGACAGCGACGCCTTCGACGTCTACTGCGACCACCTGCTGGTGCGTGAGGAGGCCACCGGAGACGTCGTGGCCACCTACCGGCTGCTGCCGCCCGAGGGCGCCAGGCTCGCCGGCGGGCTCTACGCGGAGGGCGAGTTCGACCTCGCACGGCTCGCACCGATCCGCGACGACCTCGTCGAGGTCGGCCGCTCCTGTGTCCACCCCGCCCACCGGGACGGCGCCGTCATCGCCCTGATCTGGGCCGGACTCGCCCGCTACATGGAGCGCACCGGCCACAACTGGCTGGCCGGCTGCTGTTCCGTCCCCCTCGCCGACGGCGGCGCGCTCGCGGCCAGGAGCTGGGACACCGTACGCACCCACAACCTGGCGCCGGAGGAATACTGGGTCACCCCCCACCGCCTCTGGGACACCACGGGGCACCCCGAGGGCGGCGCGGGCGGCCGGTCCGGGCTGCCGCCCCTCCTGCGCGGCTATCTGCGCCTCGGTGCCTGGGTCTGCGGAGCCCCGGCCCACGACCCGGACTTCGGCGTCGCCGACCTCTACGTCCTGCTCTCGATGCGCCGCACGGACCCGCGCTACCTCCGCCACTTCCTCTCGCTCGCCCCGCTGCGATGAGCGTTTGGCTGCCCACCGCCCCCTGCACCCCGCGCGACTGCGCGGGGCACCTGGGCGCGCGCCGCGCGCCGCTGCCCGCCGCCGTCCTGCTGACCGCGGGCTGCGCGCTCACGCTGCTCGGGGTGGCGTGCGTGCCGGCCGTGCTGCTCCTCGGACCCGCGCACCGCGACCGGCTGATCCGCGGGTGGGCGTACGCGGTGGTGAGGGCCTTCGGCGTACGCGTACGAGTCACCGGCGTGACGGCGGGGGAGGGCAGGTCCCCGGTGGGCGAACTGGTGGTCGCCAATCACGTCTCGTGGCTGGACATCCCGCTCGTCGCGACCGTGCTGCCGGCCAGGATGCTCGCCAAGAGCGAGATCCGGACCTGGCCGCTGCTCGGACCGCTCGCCGCGCTCGGCGGCACCCTTTTCATCGAGCGGGACCGCCTGCGGGCGCTGCCCGGCGCGGTGCGCGCCCTCGCCGGGGCGCTGGCCTCCGGATCACGGGTGGCCGTGTTCCCGCAGGGCAGCACCTGGTGCGGCCGGAGCGGCGGCGGCCGTTTCCGGCACGCCGCCTTCCAGGCCGCGGTCGACGCGGGGGCCGTGGTCCGGCCCGTCCGCATCCGGTACCTGACCGCGGAGCTGCACCCCGCGGGCGCCGCCGCGTTCGTCGGCGAGGACCCGCTCGCCGCCTCGCTCTGGCGGGTGGTGACCGCCGCCGGGCTCACCGCCGAGATCCGCGTGCTGCCGCCGATCCCCGCGGGCAGTGAGCCCGACCGGCGCGCGCTGGCGCGCGCCGCTCAGTCGGCCGTCGCCAGCGACAGCGCGAACCGGCCCGCGGAATCCGTCCACCACTGATCCAGCCGCAGCCCCGCCGCGGCCAGTTCGTCCCGTACCCCCTCCCTGCGGAACTTCGCCGAGATCTCCGTACGCAGCTCCTCGCCCTCGTCGAACGGCACCACCAGGTCCAGCTCCCGGATCTTCACGGTCAGCGCCCGCCGTGCCCGCAGCCGCATCTCGATCCACTCGTGCCGCGGGTCCCACACGGCCACGTGGTCGAAGTCGTCGAGCTGGAAGTCCGCCCCCAGCTCACGGTCCACCACCGTCAGCACGTTCTTGTTGAAGGCGGCCGTCACCCCGGACGCGTCGTCGTACGCCGCGACCAGCGTCGCCTCGTCCTTGACCAGGTCCGTACCGAGCAGCAGCCCGTCACCGGGGGCGAGCCGGGCCCGTACGGACCGCAGGAACTCCGCCCGCTCCTCCGGCAGCAGGTTGCCCAGCGTGCCGCCGAGGAAGGCCACCAGCCGTGGCCCGGGGCTGTCCGGCAGCTCCAGGACGTGCGTGAAGTCGGCGATGAGCGCGTGCACGGAGAGCCCCGGACGCTCGGCCAGCAGAGCCTCGGCCGCACCCGTGAGGGCACTCCCGCTGACGTCGACCGGCACGTACGTGTGGAGCCCGGGCAGCGCGTCCAGCAGGTGCCGGGTCTTCTCCGAGGACCCCGACCCCAGCTCGATCAGGGTCCGGGCCCCCGACGCCGCCGCGATCTCACCGGCGCGGGCGATCAGGATCTCCCGCTCCGAACGGGTCGGGTAGTACTCGTCCAACCGGGTGATCTCCTCGAACAGGTCACTGCCGTGCGCGTCGTAGAACCACTTGGGCGGCAGGGTCTTCGGGTACCGGGTCAGACCGCTCAGCACATCGGCGCGCAGCGCCGCGTCCGTCGCGTCCACCGGCAGGGTGCGGGTCAGCAGGAAGGGACTCACGCAGAGGGCTCCTTGAGCGGGGTCAGCAGGACTTCGGCGCGGGTCGCGGCCAGCAGGGTGCGGTCCGGGACCTCACGCCAGTAGGGATCGTCGTCGTACGGCTCCGAGGCCACCACCGTGCGGCTGCCGTCGTGGAGGTACCAGAGCGAGTCGCCCCAGGCCGTCGCCACGATCGTGGAGCCGTCGGTGAGCAGCAGATTGAGACGGGCCCCAGGGGCCGCGGCCGCGATGTCGAGAACGGTGTCGGCGACCGCCCGGGATATGTCGTCGCCCTCCTCTACACGCCGCAGCACGAGCGCCCAGATCAGCGCCGAGTCGCTCCGCGCGGCAAGGGAGAGCAGGGCCGTGGGCGCCAGCGCGCCGGCCAGTGGCCCGAGAGAGGCCGGCCAGCCCGGCACGGCCCCGTTATGGCTGAACAACAGCGCACCCTCGGCGAACGGCGCGGCTGCGGCCTCCCCGCCCGCGCCCGCCCATGTCGCGTCACGGACGGCCCCGAGCAGCGCCGTGCTGCGCACCACACGCGCCAGGTCGGCGAAGGTCTCGTCGCCCCACACCGGTCCGGCCCGGCGGTAGCGGCCCGGCGACGGATCGCCTTCCGCGTACCAGCCGACCCCGAAACCGTCCGCGTTGACCGTGCCGTTCCTCTGGCGCCGTGGCTCCCAGGACTGGCGTACCAGTGCGTGCGCGGGCGAGACGAGCACCGCGCCCAAGGGCACCGAAGGTCCCACGTAAGCGATATGACGACACATCAGGCATCCCTCGCGGTGCGGAGGCCGGAGAAGATCTGGCGCCGCACGGGAAGGTCCCAGTTGCGGAACGTCCCCCGGCAGGCCACCTGGTCGACGGCGAACGAACCACCGCGCAGCACCTTGTGCTCCGGCCCGAAGAACACCTCGGAGTACTCGCGGTAGGGGAAGGCGGCGAAGCCCGGGTAGGGCAGGAAGCCGCTCGACGTCCACTCCCACACGTCACCGATCAACTGGCCGGCACCCGCCGGGGACCGGCCCGCCGCGTACGCCCCCGCGGCGGCGGGACGCAGATGGCGCTGGCCGAGATTGGCCCGCTCGGGCGTCGGGTCCTCGTCGCCCCAGGGGTAGCGCAGCGAACGCCCGGAGGCGGGATCGTGACGGGCCGCCTTCTCCCACTCGGGCTCGGTCGGCAGCCGCCGGCCCGCCCAGCGGGCGTACGCGTCCGCCTCGTACCAGCTGACGTGGAGCACCGGCTCGTCGTCCGGTACGGGCTCGGTCACGCCGAATCGGCGCCGCAGCCACTGGCCGGCGTCCCTGTGCCAGAACAGAGGGGCGGTCAGGCCGTGCGCGCGGACCATGGCCCAGCCCTCCGGGGCCCACCAACGGGCCTCGGCGTAGCCGCCGTCGTCGATGAACCGCCGGTATGCGCCGCAGGTGACCGGTGCGGTGTCGACGAAGAACGCCGCCACCTCCCGCCGGTGCGCGGGCCGTTCGTTGTCCAACGCCCACGGCTCGGTGGAGGTGCCCATGGTGAAGGGCCCTCCCGGGACCAGGACCTCGGCCGGCAGCGCGACGGCGTCGGTGGCCCCCGGAGGCTCAGGCGCGCTGAGCACGGCCGGTCCGGAACGCAGCTGATGGGTGATCAGCATGGTCTCGTCGTGCTGCTGTTCGTGCTGGGCGACCATGCCGAAGGCGAAACCCGACTGCTCCAGCGGCCGCCCCCCGCCGTGCAGCGGGGCGGTGCCGAGGACGTCCAGGGCGCGGTCGCGTACGTCGGCGGCGTAGGTCCTGGCCTCGGCGGGCGCCAGCAGCGGCAGCGAGGGGCGGCTCGCCCGGGGATGCTCGAAGGCGTCGTACAGCCCGTCGATCTCGGGGCGCAGGGCAGCCCGCCCGCCCACGGCGCGCAGCAGCCACAGCTCCTCCTGGTTGCCGATGTGCGCCAGGTCCCAGACCAGGGGCGACATCAGGGGGGAGTGCTGGGCGGTGAGGTCGTGGTCCTCGACGCTGTCGGTGAGCAGGGCGGTGCGTGCGCGGGCCGCCAGGAGCGCCGTCAGGGCGCGCCGACGCAGCGCCTCCGGGTCGAGGTCGAGCTGCCCGGCTCCGGGGGGCACAGGTGTACCGGTCATCGGCCCGTGCTCCTTCCGTGCCGCTGTCCGGCAGCCGGCCGCCTCGCCCGCGGGTCGGGCAGATCGTCCGCGGGGCATCGGCCCCGGGCCACGTACCGGTCCGTGAACGCGGCCACGGTGTTCCGCACGTGGTCGCTCGCACCGATCCTGGGCAGCGCCTCCTGCGCCGCCGCGAAGCAGGCGGCGGCGGCCGAGGCCAGCTCCGGATCGCTCAGCCCGTCACGGGCGGCGGCCGTCCAGAGCGGATTGCGGGGCGCGGCCGGCAGGCCCGCCGTCTCGGCCAGGGGTTTCACTGTGCGGTACACGGTTTCGGCCGCCTCCGGGTCGTCGAACATCGCGGTGGTCACGGCCAGCGGCACCAGCCAGCCGTCGGTTCCCGACTGGGCGTCGATCATGCGCAGCTCCAGATGCCCGCGCGGGCGCACCGGCGGGAACAGCGTCGTGATGTGGTAGTCGAGATCAGCGCGTACCGCGGGCCGGGGCCCGCCGCCGCGGATCCAGTTCCGGAGCGACAGCCCCTCCGGCACGGCCCAGGGGCCGTCGTCGTCCCGGACGCACATCACGGACGTGTCGAGGACGTGGGCGGCCCAGGCGTCCCGGGGTGCGAGATGCCCCGGCGGTGCCAGCGACCGCGTCGGATCGAGATCGGCCCACAGGGACTGCCTCGTCGAGCGCCAGCCCGTCCGACGCCCCTCCCGGAACGGCGAATTGGCGAACGCCGCCACGAGGACGGCGCCCAGCAGATTCCCGAGCTGCCACCGCCGCCCGTAACCGAGCGGGCCCGGCTCCTCCTCACCGGCGTCCAGGCAGACCTGGACGGAGGCGGAGGTGCACATCATGGCGCGACCGGCGGTCCCGGAACGGTCGAGCGCGGCCTCCATGGCCGCGTAGCGGGGCTCCTGGAGCAGCCGGCGGGGAGAGTGCCACGGATCGACACCGAATCCGGCCGGCACGAGTCCGGTCCGTCCGAGGGTGTCGCGTACGGCGGCCAGATCGGCGGTCGTGGCGTCGACGCACGCCATCAGGGAATCCGCAGGCCGGGAGCTGAGCTCCAGCTGACCGCCCGGCTCGAAGGTCAGGGACGCGTCCAGCGGGACCGAGCGCACGGCGTCGGCGGCGGCACGGAGGCGTTCGGGAGAGACTGCGGTCCCGGGGTCCTCACTGTCGTGGATGAGCCATTCGAGCTCCACACCGACCGTCCGGGGCGGCCCCGTCTTGAAACATATGCCGCGCAGCAGATCCTCCGCCTCGTCCTCGCCGAGGGGTCGTGTGTCAACGGTCGAACCATGAGCGCCGGGAGTGTCCGGGGGCATGCTGGGCCTCCTCTTAGGGTGCTTCCTCACCACCCAAACCCTTACCGTGAGTTCGCACAAGGGTGCCCCTGCGGGACGGAAAACCGGTTGCGTCCATGCCGCTGGACGTCCAGCATGCCCCGTATGCACCACACGGGGGCACGCCCATGAGCGCACGACTGCGCGGCATCGCGCGAGAGACCGAGGCCATCGTCGAGGCCGGGCACTACCGGACGCCGGGCGGGCGCGAGGTGACGATCGAGCGCGCCCTGACCGCCGCGCTGTCAGGGACCAGGCTGTACGGCCCCGAACCGGTGCCCGTCGCCGTGCTGGACACGGACCGCGTCCCGGTCGTCGAGGTGACCGGCGAGAGCAGCCTGCAGGCGGCCCGCCGGATGACGGACGCGTCGGCGGCCAAGGTCGCCGTGCTGAACTACGCCTCCGCCCGCAATCCCGGCGGTGGCTATCTGAACGGCGCGCAGGCCCAGGAAGAGGCCCTGTGCCGAGGTTCCGCCCTCTACACCACGCTGCTGCGCGCCCCCGAGTACTACGCCCACCACCGGGCCGAACGCAGTGCCTTCTACACCGACCGGGTCATTTACTCACCCGGCGTGCCGGTCTTCCGCGACGACCGCGGACGGCTCCTCGACACCCCGTACACCGCCGGATTCCTCACCTCGCCCGCGCCGAACGCCGGAGTGATCCGCAGACAGGACCCTCAGGACGCGCACCGCATCCCCGCCGCGCTCGCGAGCCGGGCCGAACGGGTGCTCGAAGTGGCGGCCGTCCGCGGTTACCGGAGGCTCGTTCTCGGCGCCTGGGGCTGTGGCGTCTTCCAGAACGACCCGGCCGAGGTGGCGGGCGCCTTCCGTGCCCTGCTCGCCGACGGCGGACGGTTCGCCGGCCACTTCGAACAGATCGTCTTCGGCATCCTGGACCGCAGCCCCGAGTCCGTCGTGCGGGCGGCGTTCAACAGGGTCCTCGCAGGTCAGCTCCAGCCGTAGCGCTCCCGCAGCCGCACCACGACCAGGTCGAACCTGTCCCGGTCCAGCGCACAGGCCTCGCGCCGCATGCCGTCCTCGTGCACCCGCAGGACCCGGTCCAGGTCCACCCAGGACGAACGGCCCGAGCTGTCCCAGGGCCCGGCACCCAGTCCGACCCACTCGTGGTCCCGGTCGTGCTGCTTGCTGGACAGCTGAACGGCGAGCAGCGTGCCCGCGGCCTCACGGGCCACGACGAGAACCGGCCGGTCCTTGCCGCGGCCGTCGTTCTCCTCGAAAGGAACATAGGTCCAGACGATCTCACCGGGATCGGGATCACCGTCGCGGTCGGGGGCGTACGTGGTGCGGACGGGCCCCACGTCACGGGGGTCGGCCTCCGCCGTGGCGGCCGGTCCGGTGCGGCCGGGGAAGTCGGTGGAGCTGTTACTGCTGTGGTCGGTCTGCTGGAACGTCATCGCAACACCGTAGAACCTGGACGGCCCAACCCGTGGAGCGGGTCCGTGAAACGGACCTCAGGCTCGACCTCATGATCACCCCCCTCGTCACCGCACGCCTGTCCCGCGCCCTGGTGGCCGCCGGACTCCTCGCGGCAGCCGCCCTGCTGCCCACACCTTCTGTCGCGGCGTCAGGACCTGTCCCGACCTCAGGTGCGGCCTCGGGACCTGTCCTGACCTCAGAACCTGCCGCGGACCCGGATGCAGCACCACCCCGGACCGTGTCCGGCTGGCTTCCCTACTGGGACCAGGAAGGCGCCTACCAGGACGCCCTGCGCCACGCCGATCAGCTGCACACCGTCAGCCCGTTCTGGTACCAGGCCGTCTCGGCCGGCCGGATCGACGGGCATCCCGGCGCGGGTGAGCGCCGCATCATCGACGGCCTGCACCGGGCCGGGCTGAAGGTCGTCCCCACGGTCATGGAGACGATGAAGTCCGGAGCACTGGCGGCGATCCTCACCAGCCCCGCCCGGCGCACCGAACACGCCGACGCCCTGATGCGTACGGTCGCCACCCGCGACTACGACGGCCTCGACCTCGACTACGAGTCCATCGCCGCCACCGCTGACGCCACCTACGCCTCGGTCCGCGACGGATTCACCGCCCTGGCGACGGACCTCTGCCACCGGCTCAGGACCCTCGGCAAGCAGTGCGTGATCACCGTGTTCCCCAAGACCGCCACCACCGGGCGCATCTGGGACTACGCGGCCCTCGGACGCGTCGCCGACCGGGTCCGCGTCATGGGCTACAACCTGCACTGGTCGGGCGGGGACCCCGGACCGCTCGCCGACACCCGCTGGTACGAGGACATCCTGACCCGCGCCACCGCCCTCGTACCGGCGGCCAAGCTGGAGATGGGGCTCCCCGCCTACGGCTGGGACTGGCCCGCGGACAGCGACAGCACGGCCGCCACGAAGCACGTCACCTGGAAGGAGGCCGAGACACTGCGCGTGAAGGAGGGTGCCACCTACCGGCTGGACGAGGTGTCGGGAACGCCGTACTTCACCTACGACGACGGCACGGAGCTCCGCGAGGTCTGGTATCAGGACGCCCGTGGGGTCGCCACGCATCTGCCGGTGCTGCGCAGGCACGGGGTGACCCACACCGTGCTGTGGGCCCTCAACTTCGAGGACCCGCAGGTCTGGCCGGTACTCGCGGGTAGCTGACGCCCCGTCCCCTGGACCGGTGCCCCGGCCCACCGGCGGCGTCGCGGGGTCTGGAAGACTGCCCGACGCCATGAGCCAGTTACCCGAGCAGCCCGCCGACACCTCCGTACCGACCAGCGCCGACGTGGCGCGACTCGCCGGAGTCTCCCGGGCCACCGTGTCCTACGTTCTGAACAACAACACAACTGTACGAATCAGTGAACCCACCCGCCGCCGGGTCAGGGAAGCCGCCTCCGATCTCGGCTACGTCCCGCACGCGGCGGCCCGCAGTCTCCGCGCCGGGCACACCAGGACGGTGCTGCTGCCCGCCGCGCACATCCCGGCCGGACCCCTCCAGCAGCGCTTCCTCATCGAACTCCAGTCGGATCTGCGCCGCCTCGACTACACCGTCGTCCAGTACGGCAGCGGCGGCCTCGATCCCGACGAGGCCGCAAGGGCCTGGGCCGAACTCCGTCCCGTCGCCGTCGTGTCGCCCGTCGGGATGACCCTGACGCCCGTCGGCATAGGCGTCCTCACCCGCTCGGGCGCCAAGGCGGTGATCACCCTCGGACCGCAGCCGGTGGACGGTGCGCACGCCCTCGTCATGGACCAGAGCGAGGTCGGCAGCTGCGCCGTCCGGCACCTGCTGTCCGCCGGCCGCCGCCGGATCGGGGTGGTCATGCCCCAGGAACCCGGCCTCGCCCTGTTCTCCGAACCACGCCTGGCCGGCGCGCTCCGCGCCGCCGACACGTCGGGAGCGGACGTCCGGATCCAGCCGGTGCCGCTGCGCTACGAGGAGGCGTCGGCCGAGGACCTCGCCGCACGGTGGCGGGGTCTGGGGCTGGACGCCGTGTTCGCGTACAACGACGAATACGCGATGCTGCTGATGAGGGCCCTGCAGGACGCCGGGGTGGAGGTGCCCGCCGAGGCGGCCGTCATGGGCGCGGACGACCTGATGCTGGGGCGGCTGCTGCGGCCCCGGCTCAGCAGCGTCAGGACGGAGCTGGCCACCGCGCAGCCACTGGCGGAGATGATCGACCGGCTCGTGCAGCACCCCGGCGGCACTCCCGAGCGTCACTACCTGCTCCGGGCCAGGGCCGTGGCCCGCGAATCCGGCTGACCGCCCGGGGGCCACGACATGCGCGGCCGACGGCGCGTGTCTAGCGTCGTCGGCATGAGTCATCCGCAGAGCTACGAGATCCTGGTGTTCCCCGCATTCAAGAAGACCGTCACCGGCGCGCCCGCTCCCGGTACCGCCATCCGCTCGGCGGTCGTGGCCGCCACCGGGGACACGGGCGCGTCGGGCTACCCGCGCTACGCGGGGGACGGCATGGAGGCGGACATCGACCCGTCCACCCGCACCGTGGAAGCCCTGCTGGTGGACGGTGCGGAGCTGGACTACGGCCTCACGGTCAGGATCGCCGAGCGCATCGGCGGGGCGGAGGGGACGAGCGATTCCGGGGCGCCCGGCGAGGCGGAGGGCGCGAGCGCTGCCGGGGTGCCGCGTGGTGGGGAGGCGCCCAGCGGTGCCGACGCGCGGAGCGGTGGGGAGGCGTCCGCCGGTGCCGATGCGGGGACTGGTGCGGAGGGCCGGAACGGCACCGGGGAGCCGGAGCCGACCGGTGAAACCCGCTGAGGCGGCCCGCCACCGAACACACCGAAGGGCCCGGCCGCCCAGGCCGGGCCCCGCACCGCAGCCGCAGGGACTACTGCTGCCCCTGAGCCTGGTCCTGCGCCTGCTTCTGCTCCTCGACGGACTTGCGTACCTCGTCCATGTCCAGCTTCCGCGCCTGCCCGATGACATCCTCGAGCGCCGCCTCGGGAAGCGCCCCGGGCTGCGAGAAGACCGCCACGTTGTCACGGACGATCATCAGCGTGGGAATGGACCGGATCTCGAACGCCGCCGCCAGCTCCTGCTGTGCCTCGGTGTCGACCTTGGCGAAGACCAGGTCGGGGTGGCGCTCGGACGCCGCGTCGTAGACCGGCGCGAACTGCCGACACGGGCCGCACCAGGAAGCCCAGAAGTCGATCAGCACGAACTCGTTGTCGCTCACGACCTGATCGAAGTTTTCCTTGGTGAGCTCTACGGTGCTCATACTCTGCTACCTCTCCCTGGGACCGTTCGGACCTGTCCCGCACAACGGCGACGTCGGTCGGCGTATTCCACCTGCCCATGTGGCCGTGGCGCACACCCACGACCACACTGTTCCCATGACTGACGCTGATGCTGTGAAGAGCGGGGAATACGACGTCGTGGTGATCGGCGCGGGCCCCGTCGGGGAGAACGTGGCCGACCGGGCCAGGGCCGCGGGGCTGAGCACCGCCGTGGTGGAGTCGGAACTCATCGGGGGCGAATGCTCGTACTGGGCGTGCATGCCCAGCAAGGCGCTGCTCCGCCCGGTCGTGGCCCGTGCCGACGCGCGCCGCGTCCCGGGCCTGAGCGGAGCCGTGCGGGGACCGCTCGACGCGGACGCCGTCCTCGCCTACCGCGACGAGCAGACCTCCCACTGGAAGGACGACGGCCAGGTCGGCTGGCTGGAGGGCATCGGCGCGGACATCTACCGCGGCAAGGGCCGGCTCACCGGCGTCCGGAAGGTCGCCGTCACCGGCCCCGACGGGTCCGAGCAGCACCTCACCGCCCGGCACGCCGTCGCCGTCTGCACCGGCAGCCGGGCCGTCGTACCCGCCCTGCCCGGGATCGAGGACGTCCGCCCCTGGACGAGCCGCGAGGCGACCAGCGCCAAGGAGGTGCCCGGCCGCCTCGTCGTGGTCGGCGGGGGAGTGGTCGGTGTGGAGATGGCCACCGCCTGGCAGGGGCTCGGCGCCGAGGTGACGATGCTGATCCGCGGCAAGCGGCTGCTCCCCAAGATGGAACCCTTCGCGGGCGAACTGGTCGCCGAAGCTCTGACCGAGGCGGGGGTGACGATCCGCACCGGGGTGTCGGCCACAGCGGTGAGCCGGGCGGGGAAGGACGGACCGGTCACCGTCGAACTGGACGACGGCGACCGACTGGAGACCGACGAGATCCTCTTCGCCACCGGCCGGGCCCCGCGCACCGACGACCTCGGCCTCGACACCGTGGGCCTGAAGCCAGGCTCCTGGCTCACCGTCGACGACAGCTGTCGCGTCGAGGACAGCGACTGGCTGTACGCGGTCGGCGACGTCAACCACCGTGCGCTGCTGACCCACCAGGGCAAGTACCAGGCCCGTATCGCCGGGGCCGCGATCGCCGCCCGCGCCCAGGACGCGTCCCTGGAGACGGAACGCTGGGGCACCCACGCGGCGACCGCCGACCACGCCGCCGTTCCCCAGGTCGTCTTCACGGACCCGGAGGCGGCCTCGGTCGGTCTCACGCTCGCGGAGGCGGAATCCGCGGGCCACCGGGTACGGGCGGTCGACCACGACCTGGCCTCCGTGGCCGGCTCGGGACTGTACGCGCAGGGGTACAAGGGGCGCGCCCGGATGGTCGTCGACCTGGACCGCGAGGTCGTCCTGGGGGTCACCTTCGTCGGACCCGGCATCGGTGAACTGCTGCACTCCGCGACGATCGCGGTCGCGGGTGAGGTGCCGATCGAGAGGCTGTGGCACGCGGTTCCGGCCTACCCGACGATCAGCGAGGTCTGGCTGCGGCTGCTGGAGACCTACAGGGGTTGATGAGCCGCCTGATCCGGCGCGCCCACACCTTCGCCGCGGTCCCGACTTCCCTGTGCGGTGCCGGAACCGGGTCGACGGGGATTCACCTTAGCGATCGCCGTGGGGCACACACCCCCGCTCCGGTCCGACCCGGCCATGGGCCATGCCGGGAGCGTCGACGGCGAGCTCGCAGCCCCGGCGGCCGGCCACGGCCCAGCCGGGGACATCGAGGGCGGCCGGGTCCGGCGAGCAGGCGAGGCGATGCCCGCACTCGGCGGGGGCAGGCTGGTGGAGTCGCCGACCGGCGAGGCCGCGAGCCGCTCGGCGGGCGCGCCGATCCGGTCCGGTCCGGGGCCGGCTTCGCCCTCCCGTCCGGCCGGGTCGGTGAACGCCTCCCGCGTCGGCCGGGTTACACCACGGATGCCCGAACTCACGCATCACACGGGCGATGCGCTCGCGGTTCACCCGTCGCCCCGGACGGCGCGGTTCGGCGGGCGCGCGGGACACCGTGGGCAGCGCGGAAGGCGATGTGCGCCACGGCGATGATCTCGTGCGCGAGCGCGCCGGAGGCCTGGCGGGCGCGGCGGGCGGCGTCGCCCTCGCGCCCGGCGTAGGGGGAGGAGCCGTCGACTTCCAGCCCTGGTTGGCAGGAACTCGCGGCCGCCCGATCTCCTGACGCCTCGCCACCTCAAGTGCGGGCGTGGCCCGTTGCGCGTTGCCCCCGCACTTAATCGAAGTCGAAAGAAAAGTGTGTCCGAGTTCTTGACCGGGTGGGTGGAGCGCGGCAAGGTTCGGGAGAGCGCTCTCCCGTCGCACATCCCTCAAGGAGCACCCCTATGCCCGCAGTTGGCATATCTCCCCTCGCGGCACCGCCGCCCAGAGCTGCCCGCATGGGGCTCGTCGGCGCGGTCGTCATCGCACTGGCCGCCGCGCTGCTCGCTCTGACACCGGCCACCGAGGCCGAAGCGGCGCCCGTGCTGCTGTCCCAGGGCAAGCAGGCGACAGCTTCCAGCCAGGAGCACTACGGCACCCCGGCCGGCAGCGCGGTCGACGGTGACTCCGGCACGCGCTGGTCGAGCGCGGCCTTTGATCCCCAGTGGCTGAGTGTCGACCTCGGCGCACCCGCCGCCCTCGACCGGGTCGAGCTGAGCTGGGAGGCCGCCTACGCGAAGACCTACCGCGTCGAGCTGTCCACCAACGGCGCCGACTGGTCGACCGCCTACTCCACCACCACCGGGGCCGGGGGAACCGAGACGGTCGACGTCTCGGGCACCGCACGATACGTCCGGATGCTCGGGTCCTCGCGCGCCACCGGATACGGCTACTCCCTGTGGGAGTTCAAGGTCTTCGGCAGCACGGACGGCGGTACGGGACCGGTCATTCCCGGTGGGGGCGATCTCGGCCCGAACGTACACGTCTTCGACCCGTCCACACCCGGCATCCAGGACAAGCTGGACCAGGTCTTCAGTGAGCAGGAGTCGGCGCAGTTCGGCAGTGGCCGGCACGCGTTCTTCTTCAAGCCGGGCACGTACAACGACATCAACGCGCAGATCGGCTTCTACACCTCCATCGCGGGACTCGGACTGAAGCCGGACGACACCACGTTCAACGGTGATGTCACCGTGGACGCAGGCTGGTTCAACGGCAACGCGACCCAGAACTTCTGGCGTTCGGCCGAGAACCTCGCCCTGAACCCGGTCAGTGGCACCAACCGCTGGGCCGTCTCCCAGGCCGCCTCGTTCCGGCGGATGCACGTCAAGGGCGCCCTGAACCTCGCACCGAACGGCTACGGCTGGGCCAGCGGCGGCTACATCGCCGACAGCAAGATCGACGGCCAGGTCGGCCCGTACTCCCAGCAGCAGTGGTACACCCGCGACAGCACCATCGGCGGCTGGACCAACGGCGTCTGGAACATGACCTTCTCGGGCGTCGAGGGCGCACCCGCGAACAGCTTCCCCGAGCCCCGGTACACCACGCTCGACACCACGCCCACCTCGCGCGAGAAGCCCTTCCTCTACCTGGACGGCAACGAGTACAAGGTCTTCACGCCGGCCAAGCGGACCAACGCCCGCGGCACCACCTGGGCCAACGGCACCCCGCAGGGCACGTCCATCCCGCTCAGCAAGTTCTACGTGGTCAAGCCCGGCGCCACCGCCACCACGATCAACGCCGCCCTCGAACAGGGGCTGAACCTGCTCTTCACCCCCGGCATCTACCACGTCGACCGGACCATCAACGTGAACCGGGCCGACACCGTCGTCCTGGGCCTCGGGCTCGCCACCATCATCCCCGACAACGGCGTGACCGCCATGAAGGTCGCCGACGTCGACGGAGTGAAGCTCGCCGGCTTCCTCATCGACGCCGGAACGGTCAACTCCCCGACCCTGCTGGAGATCGGTGGCCAGGGCGCCTCCGCCGACCACGCCGCCAACCCCACCACCGTCCAGGACGTCTACGTCCGGGTCGGCGGCGCCGGCGCCGGCAAGGCCACGACCAGCATCGTCGTCAACAGCGACGACGTGATCATCGACCACACCTGGGTGTGGCGTGCCGACCACGGCGAGGGTGTGGGCTGGGAGACCAACCGCGCCGACTACGGCGTGCGGGTCAACGGCGACGACGTACTGGCGACCGGCCTGTTCGTGGAGCACTTCAACAAGTACGACGTCGAGTGGTACGGGGAGCGAGGCAAGACGATCTTCTACCAGAACGAGAAGGCGTACGACGCCCCCAACCAGGCCGCCATCCAGAACGGCGACACCAAGGGCTACGCCGCCTACCGGGTCGACGACTCCGTGGACGTCCACGAGGGCTGGGGCATGGGCAGCTACTCCAACTACAACGTCGACCCGACGATCCGTCAGGACCACGGCTTCAAAGCACCTGTGAAGCCCGGAGTCAGGTTCCACAGCCTGCTGGTGGTCTCCCTCGGCGGCAACGGTCACTACAACCACGTCATCAACGACACCGGATCGCCCACCTCGGGCAGCTCGACGATCCCGTCGACGGTGGTGTCCTACCCCTGATGAACCACCGGTCCGCCCCGGCCCACCGGAGCGAACCGGGCGCAACACCCTCCGGGCGGGGTCTGATCCCCGCGCCCCCGCCCGGAGGGGCCCGAACCGGACACGCCCGCGAGAACAGGGACGTCCCCCTCCGTCGCACGGACGGGCCGCCCCCCACACATGCCGGACGGCTTCAGGATCCCCCTGCGCACGTCCCGCCGTGCGGCACCCCAGACACGCCAGGAGAAGACATGTCACCACTCCTCTCACACCCGACGCCGGCACGGCGCCGCGCCGGTGTGCCCCTCCTAGCCCTCGGCGCGCTGATCGCGTCCTCCCTCACCCTCACCGCCTCCCCGTCCGCGCAGGCCGCCGAGACCCTGCTCTCCCAGGGCAAGCCCGCCACGGCCTCCTCCCAGGAGGGCGAGGCGTTCGGGGCGTCCGCAGCGGTGGACGGCAATCTCTCCGGGACCCGCTGGGCCAGTCAATGGAGCGACCCCCAGTGGATCCGGATCGACCTCGGCAGCAAACAGAACCTGAGCCGTGTGGTACTCACCTGGGAAGCGGCGCACGCCAAGAACTACGAACTCCAGGCCTCCGACAACGGCACCGACTGGCGCGCCCTGAAGACCGTCACGGGAAGTGACGGCGGTACCGACGATGTCGCCGTGTCCGGAGCGGGCCGCTACGTCCGGATGCTCGGCACCGCCCGCACCGGAGGTTACGGCTACTCGTTGTGGGAGTTCCAGGTGTACGGTGACGGCCCGCCGGCCACCGGGGGCGCGGTCGCCGTGACCGGCTCGCAGGGGAGCTGGCAGCTCACCGTCGGCGGCAAGCCCTACCAGGTCAAGGGGCTCACCTGGGGGCCGTCCGTCGCGGACGCCGCCCGTTACATGCCGGACCTGAAGTCGATGGGTGTGAACACCATCCGGACCTGGGGCACCGACGGCTCCAGCAAGCCCCTGCTCGACGAGGCCGCGGCCAACGGCATCCGGGTCGTCAGCGGCTTCTGGCTCCAGCCGGGCGGCGGCCCCGGCAGCGGTGGCTGCGTCAACTACGTCACCGACACCGCGTACAAGAACAACTCGATCACCGAGTTCGCCAAGTGGGTCGAGGCCTACAAGAGCCACCCCGGTGTCCTGATGTGGAACGTCGGCAACGAATCGGTGCTCGGTCTCCAGAACTGCTACAGCGGCACCGAGCTGGAGAACCAGCGCAACGCCTACACCTCTTTCGTCAACGACGTCGCCAAGAAGATCCACTCCATCGACGCGGACCACCCGGTCACCTCCACCGACGCGTGGACGGGCGCCTGGCCCTACTACAAGCGCAACGCCCCCGACCTCGACCTCTACTCGATGAACTCCTACGGCGACATCTGCGGCGTCCGCGGCGCGTGGGAGCAGGGCGGCTACGACAAGCCCTACATCATCACCGAGGGCGGACCGGCCGGCGAGTGGGAGGTCCCGGACGACGCCAACGGCGTACCCGACGAGCCCACCGACGTACAGAAGGCCGACGGTTACACCAAGGCGTGGGACTGCGTCACCGGGCACCAGGGTGTGGCGCTCGGTGCCACGCTGTTCCACTACGGACTGGAGCACGACTTCGGCGGCGTCTGGTTCAACCTGTTGCCCGACGGTCTGAAGCGCCTGTCGTACTACGCGGTGAAGAAGGCGTACGCCGGGTCGACGAGTGGCGACAACACACCGCCCGTCATCACCGGCATGGGTGTCACACCGGCATCCGCCGCCCCGGCGGGCAAGGAGTTCACCGTCCGTGCGGACGTACGGGACCCTGACGGCGACCCGGTGACGTACAAGATCTTCCTCAGCGGCAACTACGCCAGTGGCGACAAGCGGCTCGTCGAGGCCCAGTGGCGGTCCACGGGTAACGGCACCTTCGCCGTCACCGCGCCCGAGAAGCTCGGCGTGTGGAAGGTGTACGTCCAGGCCCAGGACGGTCGCGGCAACGCCGGGATCGACACGAAGTCGGTCAAGGTCGTCGCACCTCCCGTCGACGGCACCAACGTCGCTTTGAAAAAGCCCACCACCGCCTCCTCCTCCCAGGCGTCCTACGGCGACTGCCCGTGCCCGGCCGCCCTCGCGACGGACGGGAAGACGGAGACGCGCTGGGCCAGCGACTGGAGCGATCCGCAGTGGATCCAGGTCGATCTCGGGGCGCCGACCGCGTTCCGCAAGATCCAGCTGGTCTGGGACCCCGCCTACGCGAAGTCCTACGACGTGCAGGTCTCCGGCGACGGCACCAACTGGCGCACGATCCACACCACCACGGCGGGCAACGGGGACATCGACACGATCGACGCCCCCACCACCGCCCGGCACGTACGTCTCCAGCTGAAGGCACGAGGCACGGATTGGGGCTACTCGCTGCACGAGTTCGGCGTCTACAGCTGATCCCGGCGCAGCAGCGCGTATGACCGGCAGGGCCCGACCGTCGCCACCACGAGGCGGTCGGGCCCTGCCCGCGCCTGTGAGCGCCCGGAGCGGGGTGGGCAGGGCCGTGCGGGTTCCCGGCGACCCGGCCGGGAAGAGACCGGGACGCGGCTGCGAGGGCTCGTCCCGCGCCGCAGTCAGCCCCCGCGTGGCACGTCTCATCTGTGCGCGGCCCGGTCCCGCAGAGTCGTCTGCCACATGGGGGTCTGCTCCTGGGGACCTGTCTCCTCCTGCCGGCCGCCGCGCTCGAAGAAGTCGGCGAGCGGCAGGGCGGCAGCTCCCACGGTGACCGCGTCCGGCCCCAGGGTGCCGAGGCCGATGTGCACGTGTGCGGCCGGGTAGGCGAGGGCGTACGAGGTCGCGTGGGCCCGTACCGAATCCAGGAAACGGGTGCCGAGCTGGAGCCCTGCCCACCCCCCGACGAGGATGCGCTCGGGCTGGAAGAGGTTGATCAGGTCGGAGAAGCCCGCGCCGAGGTATTCCGCTGTCTCCTCCAGGACGGCCAGGGCCGTGGCGTCCGAGTCCGGTCCGGGGACGTCGCCCTGCCCGGCCGGATAGGCCGCGGCGAGCATCGCCGTGAGGGCGGTCTCCTCGTCGACGTCCACGAGAGGCTCCCCACCCGCCTCCCGCCAGCGCTCCAGCAGCGCCTCGGCGCCCGCGTAGGCCTCCAGACAGCCGAGCGAGCCGCAGCGGCAGCGCCGGCCACGCACGCGCACGGTCAGGTGCCCCCACTCGACGGCCCGGCCCGGACTCATGTCGTCGGTGACCACGCAGGCGCCCACACCGGAACCGAACAGCACGACCACGGCGCTCTGCGCCCCGCGCCCCGCGCCGAACCACATCTCGGCCTGGCCCAGCGTCTTGGCGCCGTTGTCGATGTAATACAGCACGTTCGCGGGGAGCGGCACCGACTCACGCAGCAGCCGCTCCAGCGGTACCGCGTCCCAGCCGATGGTCTGGCCGTGCACGACGGCGCCGTCCCCTGGCGTCCTGGAGACGATGCCCGGCACGCCGACGCCGACGCCGAGGAGCTGATCGGCTGCGATCTCCGCACGGTCCAGGACCTCGATGATGCCCTCCCTCACATGTCCCACCACGACACCGACGTCATAGCGGTCGACGCGCCGCGGTCCGTCGAGCGCCAGGGGCTTCTCGACACGTGCCAGCTCGGTGAGAGCGAGATCGAAGAGTTCGACCCTCACCCGGGTCTCTCCGATGTCGACACCGATCATGTACCGGCTCTGGGGCCGGATGCGCAGAAGAGTCCGAGGGCGCCCTCCCGCGGAGTCGACGCTGCCGGCCTCCTCGACCAGTCCCTCGGCGACCAGCTCGGCCACCACGTTGCTCACGGAGCCGGAACTGAGACCGGTGGGCGGGCCGAGCGAAAAGCGGCTCAACGGGCCATCGAAATACAAACGTTGCAATACGGCGGTGCGGTTCTCGCGCCGCAGGTCACGCACCGTCCGGCCGCTGCGTACTTTCACCCTGCCCCCTCTTCTTGAAGCTCACCTACGCAACATACCGCCGTGACACCCCTTGACGCGACCTTCACTTGCGGTTTAACTCACACCCTAAATTAAGTCCTGTGGGTTTCAGGTCGAAGTCGAACGTGAACGTCACACCGGCCCGGCTCACGGCGGACATCCATCACTTCTGAAAGGCCCCTGGAGTCATGCGAAGAATCCGAGCCGCGGCCGTCGGTGCCGTCACCCTCTCGCTCGTACTCACCGCGGCTGCCTGCGGCGGCGGTTCGTCCGGTGCGGGCGGGTCCAACGAGCAGCCGAAGACGCTCACCTACTGGGCCTCCAACCAGGGCGCCAGCCTCGAGGTGGACAAGAAGGTCCTGCAGCCCGAGCTCGACAAGTTCGAGAAGGAGACCGGCATCAAGGTCGAGCTGGAGGTGGTGCCCTGGGGCGATCTGCTGAACCGCATCCTCACCGCCACCACCTCCGGGCAGGGCCCGGACGTCCTGAACATCGGAAACACCTGGAGCGCTTCGCTGCAGGCCACCGGTGCGCTGCTGCCCTGGGACGAGAAGAACTTCGAGGCGATAGGCGGCAAGGACCGCTTCGTCGAGTCCGCCCTCGGCTCGACCGGCGTCCAGGGTGAGGACCCGGCCGCCGTGCCGCTGTACTCCATGGCCTACGCGCTCTACTACAACAAGAAGATGTTCGCCGACGCCGGCATAGAGAAGCCGCCGACGACGTGGGACGAGGTGACCGAGGCCGGGAAGAAGCTGTCCAAGGACGGCAAGTGGGGACTCGGCGCGGAAGGCTCCAACCTCTCCAACAACATCCACCAGGTCTTCGTCCTCGCGAAGCAGCACGGTGCTGACTTCTTCACCGCCGACGGCAAGGCGGACTTCACGTCCGACGGGGCGGTCGCGGCCGTCAAGCAGTACGTCGACCTCATGGCCAAGGACAAGATCGTCGCGCCGGGCAACGCCGAGTACGCGCAGAACCAGTCCCTGAGCGACTTCGCGAAGGACAAGACGGCCATGGTGCTGTGGCAGACCGCGGCCGCCACCTTCGAGTCCCAGGGCATGAAGAAGGACGAGTGGGGCGTCGTGCCCGCCCCGGTCCAGTCGGGGAAGCCCGGCACGGGCACGTCCACCAACTCCATGGTCGCCGGCATCAACATGGCCGTCTTCAACAACACCAAGAACGTCGACGGCGCGAAGAAGTTCGTGAAGTTCATGACCAGCGACGAGGAGCAGAAGGTCCTCAACAAGTCCTACGGCTCCATCCCGCCGGTCAAGGCCGCCCAGGAGGACGACGCGTTCAACACCTTCGCGCTGTCGCCCCTGCGCGAGACCCTCGCCACCAGCGCCACCGCCCTGCCCCAGGTCCCCGAGGAGTCGCAGTTCGAGACCGTCGTCGGCACGGCGGTCAAGGAGCTCTTCGCCGAGGCGGCCGCCGGCCGTCCGGTGACGACCGGATCGGTCAAGGCGAAGCTCGAAAAGGCCCAGCAGCAGATGCCCAAGAAGTGAGCACGGACACCACCATGACCACAACCGCCGCCACCGTTCCCGGCGAGCGGGCAGCAGAGAAGAACAACCCCGGAGCGGCGCCGCGCAGACGCCGCTCCGGGCGGCTGCGCAAGATCGGCCTGCCCTACCTGCTGCTGCTCCCCGCCCTGCTCCTCGAGCTGCTGGTCCACCTGGTGCCCATGATCATCGGCATCGTCGTCAGCTTCCGGCAGCTCACCCAGTTCTACATCCGGGACTGGGCCACCGCGCCGTGGGCCGGTACCGACAACTACGCCGTCTCGGTCGACTTCGACGCCCCGGTGGGCGAGGCGCTGCTGCAGTCGTTCCTGACGACCTGCCTGTTCACCGTGCTGTCGGTGGGGCTGTGCTGGTTCCTCGGAACCGCCGCGGCGGTCTTCATGCAGGAGACCTTCCGCGGCAGGGGCTTCCTGCGCACGCTCTTCCTCGTGCCGTACGCCCTGCCCGTCTACGCCGCGGTCATCACCTGGGCGTTCATGTTCCAGCGCGACAACGGCATGATCAACCACGTCATCCACGACCAGCTCGGCCTCACGGACAGCCCGCCGTTCTGGCTCATCGGCGACAACGCCTTCGTCACGCTGCTCGTCGTCTCGGTGTGGAAGGGCTGGCCCTTCGCCTTCCTCATCATGATGGCCGGCCTCCAGAACGTTCCCCGGGACATCTACGAAGCGGCGGCGCTCGACGGCGCCGGGGTGTGGCAGCAGATCCGCCGCATCACCCTGCCGTCACTGCGGCCCGTCAACCAGGTCCTCGTACTCGTGCTGTTCCTCTGGACCTTCAACGACTTCAACACACCGTTCGTCCTGTTCGGCAAGTCGGCACCGGAATCCGCGGACCTGATCTCCATCCACATCTACCAGTCGTCCTTCCAGACCTGGAACTTCGGCACGGGCTCCGCGATGTCGGTCCTGCTGCTGCTGTTCCTGCTCGTCGTGACCGGCCTCTACCTCCTGTTCACGTCCCGAGGAAAGCAGGCCACCGATGCCTAGGACCGCACAGCGCCAAGCCCCTTCCCCGATGGCGCCCCCGCAGTCGTTCCTGTGGGCGCGGCGGGTCTTCCTCACTCTTCTCACCGTCTTCGTGGTCCTGCCGGTGTTCGTGATGGTCACCAGCTCCCTCAAGCCGCTGGAAGACGTGACCGGCAAGTTCCAGTGGATTCCCTCGGGCCTGACCGTCAGCCCCTACTTCGACATCTGGGAGACGGTCCCCCTCGCCGACTACTTCATGAACTCCCTGGTCGTCGCCGGGGCGGCGACCGTCTGCTCCGTGGTGATCGCGGTGTTCGCGGCCTACGCCGTCAGCCGCTACAACTTCCGTGGCAAGCGCGTGTTCACGGTGACCGTCCTCTCGACGCAGATGTTCCCCGGCATCCTCTTCCTCCTGCCGCTGTTCCTCATCTACGTGAACATCGGCAACGCCACGGGCATCGCGCTGTTCGGGTCGCGGATCGGCCTCATCATCACCTACCTCACCTTCTCCCTCCCCTTCTCCATCTGGATGCTGATCGGATACTTCGACTCGGTGCCCCGGGACCTGGACGAGGCGGCCAAGGTGGACGGCTGCGGCCCGCTCGGCGCACTGTTCCGGGTCATCGTCCCCGCGGCCATTCCCGGCATCGTCGCCGTCGCCGTGTACGCGTTCATGACGGCCTGGGGGGAAGTCCTCTTCGCCTCCGTCATGACCAACGAAACCACCCGCACCCTGGCCGTCGGCCTGCAGGGCTACTCCACGCAGAACGACGTGTACTGGAACCAGGTCATGGCAGCCTCCCTCGTGGTGAGCCTGCCTGTCGTCGCCGGGTTCCTGCTCCTGCAGCGCTACCTCGTCACCGGCCTCACCGCCGGCGCCGTCAAGTAGCCGCACCCATCGACCGCTTCGCCCCTCACCAGTTCGACGTCTGCGAGGTACCTTGTGACCACATCGATAGATCTTGCCGCCTTCCCCCGTGATTTCGTCTGGGGCACGGCCACGGCCGCGTACCAGATCGAAGGCGGCGTCGCCGACGACGGCCGGTCGCCTTCGATCTGGGACACCTTCTCCCACACCCCGGGAAACGTCGCCAACGGTGACCACGGCGACGAGGCCTGCGACCACTACCACCGGTGGCCGGAGGACGTCGCCCTCATGAAGCGGCTGGGCGCCGACTCGTACCGCATGTCGACGGCCTGGCCGCGCATCGTTCCGGGCGGCGACGGACCGGTCAACGCCGCGGGGCTCGACTTCTACGACCGGTTGGTGGACGGTCTCCTGGACGCGGGCATCACCCCCAACATCACCCTCTACCACTGGGACCTGCCCCAGGCCCTTCAGGACCGTGGCGGGTGGACGGTGCGAGACACGGCCGAACACCTCGCCGCGTACGCGGCCGTCGTGGCCGGACGCCTGGGCGACCGGGTCACCCGGTGGGCCACTCTGAACGAACCGCTGTGCTCCGGATGGATCGGGCACCTGGAAGGCCGGATGGCCCCAGGCCTGACCGACCTGACCGCGGCGGTCCGGGCCTCCTACCACCTCCTGCTGGGCCACGGACTGGCGACCCAGGCGATCCGCGCCGCGGCGCCCGGGGCCCAGGTCGGACTGGTGACCAACCACTCCACGGTGGAGGCCGCGTCCCCGGCCCCCGAGGACCTCGCGGCAGCGATCCGTATGGACGGCCACACCAACCGCTGGTGGCTCGACCCCGTGTACGGCCGCGGCTTCCCCACGGACATGCGAGAGCTGTACGGGGTCGAACTGCCCGAGCGTGCGGGGGACCTCGAGACCATCGCAGCCCCCCTGGACTGGCACGGTCTCAACTACTACTTCCCGGTCACCGTCGCCGACGACCCGGAGGGCCCCGTCCCGCATGCCCGGGAGGTCCGGCTGCCCGATGTACCGCGCACCGGCATGGACTGGCAGATCGACGCCGGCGGCCTCGAAGAGCTCCTCATGCGGCTGACCGACGACTACGGCGTGAGCCGCCTCTACGTCACCGAGAACGGTTCCGCCTTTCCCGACACCGTCGGCCCCGACGGGGCGGTGGACGACGCCGCACGGGCCCAGTACCTGGAGCAGCATCTGGCAGCCTGCGCCCGGGCCGTCCGCAAGGGGGCGCCCCTGGCCGGGTACTACGCATGGTCCCTGCTGGACAACTTCGAGTGGGCCTACGGCTATGACAAGCGCTTCGGCCTCGTCCACGTCGACTACCCGACGCAGACACGCACCATCAAGAGCAGCGGTCACCGGTACGCGGACATCATCCGTACACACCGTGAGGCCCATGCCTGACGACACTCGACACCAGGGCGTCCTGGTGGCGGGAGTGTCGCTCGAACCCGGTCCGTCCACCTGGCCGCCGTTCCGCGGCGGGAAGCCGGGGAACGGCAGGGCCGTCCGTAGCGAGGGGGCGCCACCAGTCCTGCCACCCCCTTTCCGGCACCATCACGCTCACGCGTGTGGCGGAGGGGCGACCGGCGTGCGGGTGGCGGTGGGGCGACCGGCGTGGCCCTTCCGTCCGCCGGCTGATCCCAGGGAACCGGTCACATGATGTCAGCGCTTCACAGCGGCTGCCGGAGACCAACAGGGGCTGACGTCGTCTGCTCGGACCCTGCTCGGACCCTGCTCTCCCGAAGACCGGCGGCGCCGGCGTGACGGCTGGGCGCCGGCCGGTCGACGCCCGCTGCCGGGAGGGCCGCCGGGGGAGTGATCCGGCGAGGGTTCCAGGGCCAATAGGGTGACGTGCATGTCTGTCACGTTGAACTCCACCAAGACCCGTGCCGCCCTCCGCGTTTCGGCACGGGTCTCAGGCGAGCTGCTCCTCATCCTTGTCATGACTGCGACGGCGATATGGCTGCTGGGCCGCATGTGGCCGATCGTCTGGCCGCTGGTGGTGGGCCTGTTGCTCACCACGCTGACCTGGCCCATAGCGCGCTTCCTGCGCCGACACGGCTGGCCACCGGCCCTCGCCGCCTCCGTGGTGACGGTGGCCTTCCTCCTGGTCGCCGTGGGGGTCGCGGCGCTGATCGCGGTACCGGTCGCATCCCAGTCGGGTGAGCTGGCCGACGGCGTCGTGGACGGCATCCAGAAACTGCGTGAGTGGGCCGCCGGCCCCCCGCTCAACGTCGGTGACGATCAGATCGCCGACGCGTCCGACTCCGCGACCGCCCGCATCCAGGACAGCATCGGCGGCATGGTCACCACGCTCGTCACCGGGGTGAGCACGGTGGTCAACGGTGTGGTCACCGCTGTTCTGGCGGTCTTCCTGATGTTCTTCATGCTCAAGGACGGGCCCCGCTTCCTGCCGTGGCTCGCCCGCCAGCTTCCCGGACGGCTCGCCACCGACGTTCCGACCGTGGCCGAGCGTGGCTGGGAGACCCTGGGCGGGTTCGTCCGTTCCCAGGCGTACGTCGGTCTGCTCGACGCCGTCCTCATCGGGCTCGGACTGTGGATCGTGGGAGTGCCGCTGGTGCTTCCCCTGGCGGTGCTGACCTTCGTGTCCGCGTTCGTGCCGATCATCGGCGCGCTGTTCGCCGGTTTCGTCGCCGTTCTCATCGCCCTGGTGTCGAACGGGCCGACGGACGCGCTGATGGTGCTGGCGATCATCATCGTGGTGCAGCAGCTGGAGGGCAATGTGTTCCAGCCCATGATCCAGAGCCGTGGACTCGGTCTGCACGCGGCGGTGATCCTGCTGGCGGTGACGCTGGGCGGCAGCCTGGCCGGCATCGTGGGCAGCCTGCTCGCCGTACCCGTCGCCGCGCTGATCGCGGTGGTCTGGAACTACCTGCGTGAGCAGCTCGGCGATCCGTCGCAGGAGCCGGAGGCCCAGGCCTCGCCGAGTGGTGCAGGGGCGCCCTCGTAGGTCTCCCGTTCCGCTCCGCAGGCGGTCGTCGTCCGGGGCCCCGGGCTGATCCCGGCGTCGCCGGACCCCAACCCGCCTGCTTCCAAACCGCGTTCCCGGTGGCCGCACGTGAGTGGGGTGCGGCGGCCGCCGGGGCGCGGAGGCATGTTCCGGACTTTGAACTCGCAGATGACAAAGTATGGACTTCCTCAGCAGAAGTCTCCTAGCCTTGCGGGCGCCACGTAGGCGAAGCGCAGTTCAGCGGATCCGTACAGCCCGACCGGAGTGCGACCCCCTTCTGGAGGACCGATGCATCCACGGCTGTTCCCACGTGCCCGAAGACAACTCACCACCCTGCTCGTCGGAGGGTTCCTCGCGGGAGGTGTCTGGGCCGGCCCCCCGGCCGCCGCCGCGCCCGGCGACATCCCGCCGCAGGAACCCGGAGTCACCCTGCGTGTCTTCGACACCCAGGTGCCACTCAGCTCCCTGTGCACGCTCAAGCCGGGCCAGACGCCCAACCACGACAAGCTGATGCCCACAGTGAACTGGTCCACGGTCGACGATTTCGGGGGCTACGCGGACAACTTCGTGGCCGAGGTCTCGGGCTATCTGTCGGTCCCGGCCGACGGCACGTACGCCTTCCGCCTCAACAGCGACGACGGCTCACGGCTCACCGTCGACGACCGCGAGGTCATCGACCACGACGGTCTGCACGGCGCCGAGCCCAAGGACGGATCCGCCCAACTCACGGCAGGACTCCATCCGTTCCGTGTCGACTACTTCGAGCGGGGCGGCGAGCAGCAACTGACACTCGCGTGGAGGCCGCCGGGTGCCGACGACTTCGGTGTCGTCCCGCGCGAGGCGCTGAGCACGGACGCGGGGGTCGTCCGGGTCACCGCGCCCGGCCGCAAGGAATGCGAATCCGGCGCCGACAGCCCCGGCGACGGCCTCCCGCTCGCCGATGTGCGCCCCGACCTCGATCTCACCGATCTGCGACCGGACGGCTTCGAGCCGCAGGTCACCGGCATGGACTGGCTGCCCGACGGACGTCTGGCCCTTTCCACCTGGGGCGGCTCGGAGAGCCGGACCGGCGAGGTGTACCTCCTCGACCACGTCACGGGTGAGACCAGCCGCGACAAGGTGACGGTGAAGAAGGTCGCCGAGGGCCTGCGCGAGCCGATGGGCATCAAGTACGTCGACGGATCGCTGTACGTCTCGCAGAAACACGAACTGACCCGACTCGTCGACACCGACGAGGACTTCGTCACCGACGAGTACCGTACGGTCGCCACCTGGCCCTACGGCGGGAACTTCCACGAGTTCGCCTTCGGGCTGCTCTACCGTGACGGCCACTTCTACGTGAACCTGTCCGTCGCCATCAACTACGGCGGCGCGACCACCACTCCGCAACCGGCTCCGGGCCGCGGCACCACGTACAAGGTCAGCAAGAAGACGGGCAGGATCCATCCGGTCGCGGGCGGCCTGCGGACGCCGAACGGGATCGGCTGGGGTCCTGGCGGCAGCATCTTCACCACCGACAACCAAGGTGGCTGGCTCCCGGCGTCGAAGCTCGTCCAGATCAAGCAGGACCGCTTCTTCAACCACTACACCGAGCCGTCGGGCCCGTTCGACGCGCGGCCCGTCACCCAGCCGGTGCTCTGGCTGCCCCAGAACGAGATCGCGAACTCTCCCAGCACACCGCTCCTCCTCACGAAGGGCCGGTTCGCCGGCCAGATGCTGGTCGGTGACGTCACCTACGGCGGACTCCAGCGCGCGTACCTGGAAAAGGTGAAGGGCCAGTACCAGGGGGCCGTCTTCCGCTACACCCAGGGACTCGAAGCGGGTGTCAACCGCATCACCATGGGGCCCGACGGCGCGATATACGCGGGCGGACTCGGCGCCGACGGTAACTGGGGCCAGGAAGGGAAACTGAAGTTCGGCCTGCAGAAACTCACGCCGAACGGCGGCAACACCTTCGACATCAAGGAGATGCGCGCCGTCCCCGGCGGATTCGACCTCGAATACACCCAGCCGCTCTCGGAGGCGACCGCGGCGGAACTCACGTCCCGCTACCGGGCCGAGCAGTGGCGCTACACCCCGACGTCCGACTACGGCGGGCCGAAGATCGGCGAGGAGCGGCTCGCCGTGAGCTCTGCGGCCCTCGCCGACGACGGCCGCACCGTGCGGCTCCGGCTCGACGGGCTCAAGCCCGGCAGGGTCGTACACCTCCGCTCGCCGCGCCCCTTCGCCTCCGCGTCCGGTGAGGCGCTGTGGAGCACGGAAGCCTGGTACACGCTCAACGCCGTGCCCGGGAAGCAGCCGCCACCGGCGACGCTGTACGAGGCGGAGGAGGCACGGCTCACCGGCACGGCCGGCGTCGACACCGACCACACCGGGTACTCGGGCAGCGGCTTCGTCGACCGGTACGACACGGAGGGCAAGGGCGCCACGACGTTCGACGTGACTGTGCCCGCGGCCGGCGACTACGACGTGAACCTCCGCTATTCCAACGGTCCCAACCCCTTCCAGGGCACCAAGTCCCTCTCCCTCCACGTCAACGGGAAGAAGCTCAGACAGACGGAACTCGCCTCGACCGGCAACTGGGACACCTGGTCGACGCGGACCGAGCGGATCCGCCTGCACGCGGGGCCCAACACCGTCTCGTACCGCTTCGATCCCGGCGACACCGGACATGTCAATCTGGACCTAATCACCGTGCTCCCGCACGGCGCCCCCGTCCCCCTCTTCGACGGCACCACCGCCTCCCAGGAGCAGTGGCAGCACACGGACGGCCGGCGGGTCGAATGGCCGCTGTCCGCCGAGCGGTCGATGGAGGTGTGCTGCGGTGACATCCGCACCAAGGACGCCTACCAGGACTTCAGGCTGCGCCTGGAGTTCCGGGTGCCGCTCCTGCCGGACGACGTGACCGGGCAGGACCGCGGCAACAGCGGCGTCTATCTCCAGGACCGCTACGAACTCCAGATCCTCGATTCGTACGGGGACACCACCCCCGACACGAACGAGGCCGGGGCGATCTACCAGAAGAAGGCGCCGGACATCAACGCGGCCACGGCTCCCGAGACGTGGCAGACGTACGACGTCACGTTCCGTGCGGCGCGGTTCGACGACAGCGGCACCAAGACCGCCGACGCGCGCGTGACGGTGGTGTGGAACGGCCAGAAGGTCCACGACGACATCGCGATCGACGGACCGACCGGTGCGGGTCTGCCGGAGGGCCCGTCGGCCGGAGCGATCCGTCTCCAGGACCACGGGAACAAGGTGCGGTTCCGGAACATCCGGATCGAACCGCTGAGCTGACGCCCCTGCGGTTCCGGAACATCCGGATCGGACGGCTGAGTCGAGTCCCGGTTCCGCCGGGGCACGGGGCACGGGGCACCTGCGAACCGTAGGTGCCCCACGCTGTTCTCCGTGTGCGGGGTACAGATGGACTCGGTCAGAAGGCGAAGACCGGTCCCTCGCCCAGACCTGCCCGCATCTCGCACGCGTTGGCGAAGGCGGTCGACCAGGAGACGCTACGGCCCTGCCAGACGCCGGTCGCGCCGATGACGACGGGATCCCACTGCCGCGTGCAGTTTCCCTGCGGGCGTGGCGTGGTCAACCGGGTGAACTCCCCTTCGACCGCACGCAGTTCCGTACACGCGGCGGTGGGCGCGGGGTGTGTGCCGCTCGGGCGGGGCGCGCAGCTCAGGGTGACAGCCCGTTCGACGGTGACCGCGTCGGCGTCGCCACTGCCGACGGACAGCACGAGGGCCGAAGGCGCGTAGAGGCCGGCCGGCTGAGCGGGGCGGGCCTGTGCGACGCCCATGGTCGCCGTGCCGGACATGACGAGTACGGACACCGCGGTGGCTACGCCGATTCTGCCGAGGTCGTGACGCATGCGTGCGACTCCTTTGCATGGTGTGGTGATTGCGGTGGGGAGTCTGGTGCTTGCAAGGAGTGATCGCACATCGATCGGTACTTTCCGGCCCGATCCGTGGGGAACAGGACTACCGAATGGCCGTTCGGCCAGCTCGGAGGCGGTGTGCACCCCTCGCGTCAGACGTCCAGCATGTGGACGAATTTCAGTGGTACAACCGCGAACTACGCTCTGACCTGCATGGATGGCGATGCGCTTCGCGGGTGAGAATACGGGCTTCGGCCGGAAAACAGCGCCTGGGGGCCACCGCCCCCTCGCCCGGTACCACGTCACCTGCCCCCCACGGCTGGCGCCGTCACCGCCGCCGGACCGTGCCAGAGACCAGCTGGCCCACCAGCACACCGGCGTAGCCGCGCGCATCGCCCCCTCCGTCGCACGCGCCCCGCGAACGGAGCGCGGATCGTCTCTCCTCGTCGCGGTGGGGGACGCCGGCCGAGGCCGCTGAGTTCCACCGGCGCCCTGGTCCTCGGGATCCGCCGGACTTCCGGACACGTACGGCCGCGCGAGTCGCTGCACGATGGTCACCCCAACAGGACCGGCAAGAAGGTAAATTCGAACAATGAGTTCACCCAGCGGCCCCGTCCCGCACCCGCCGAAGGGGCAGGGCCGGCTCCTCGCAGTGAGCGATCTCCACGTGGGGATCGCCGACAACCGCCCCATCGCCGACCAGCTGCGCCCTTCGTCCGACGAGGACTGGCTCATCGTCGCGGGTGATGTGGCGGAACAGGCCGAAGAGGTCGAGCGGGCCCTTGAGACGCTGGCCGGGCGGTTCGCCCACGTGATCTGGACGCCGGGCAACCACGAGCTGTGGACCGTGGACAGGGATCCGGTGAAACTGCGCGGCCGGGCACGGTACGACCACCTCGTCCGGGTGTGCGCGGAGCTGGGTGTGACGAGCCCCGAGGACCCGTACCCGCGGTGGCGGGGAGCGGACGGGCCTGTGGCCGTGGCCCCGGTGTTCCTGCTGTACGACTACACGTTCAGAGTCCCGGGGACGGCCACCAAGGAGGAGTCCCTGGCGCGGGCGCACGAGGCGGGGGTCGTCTGCACCGATGAATACCTGCTGCACCCGGACCCGTACCCGACCCGCGACGACTGGTGCCGGGCGCGGGTCGCGCTGACCGAGGAGCGGCTGGCCGCGCACGACCCGGAGGTCCCGCTCGTGATCGCGGGCCACTGGCCGCTGGTGCGCGAACCCACGTCGGTCATGTGGTACCCGGAATTCGCCCAGTGGTGCGGCACGGAACTCACCGCCGACTGGCACCGCCGCTTCAATGTCGCGGCCGTCGTCTACGGGCACCTGCACATCCCCCGTACGACCTGGTACGACGGTGTGCGGTTCGAGGAGGTCTCGATCGGCTACCCGCGGGAGTGGCGCAAGCGCGGGCACCCGCGCGGGCTGCTGCGGCAGATCCTCCCGTACGAGGGGGAGGGTGCCCCGGCGGGCCCGGATCCTTCGGGGACGTCCGGCGTCGCGCGCTCCGCATCCGGTTCACCCGGTTCACCTGGGATGCCCGGGTCTCCGACTTCCCCGACTTCCCCGGCTTCCCCGGGGGACGCGGGCGCCGCGTCGTGATCGAACGGCTGCTTCCCGCGTACGTGGCATGCGCGGACACGTACGAGACGGAGGCTCCGGCCGGAACCCTCTATCCGGAGGAGGCGCTGCTGGTCGCCACGAGCGTGGACCGGCGCAGGCACGAGTTCGCGGCCGTACGCGCCTGTGCGAGACGGGCCATGGCGACCCTCGGGCTGCCGCCGCAGCCGGTGCTGCGCGGTCACCGCGGCGTACCGCTGTGGCCTGCGGGGATCGTGGGCAGCATGACGCACTGCGACGGTTACCGTGCCGCGGTGCTGGCCCGGGCGCCCGACGTCCGTGCGCTCGGCATCGACGCCGAGCCGAACGAGCCGCTGCCGCCCGACGTGTGGGAGGCGGTGTCGCTGCCCTCGGAGCGGCGGCGGATCTACCCGGAGGTGCTGCCAGGGGGCTCCCCGGGAGTTCTGCCGGGTCGTACACCCGGGACGGGTAGCGCGATGCCGCACTGGGACCGGCTGCTCTTCAGCGCAAAGGAAAGCGTGTTCAAGACGTGGTTCCCGATCACCCGGATCGAACTCGACTTCGACGAGGCCGACATCACGTTCCACCGGAGCTCCGAGACCGCCACCGAAGGCACGTTCACCGCGGAGCTGCTGCGCCGGGCGCCGGGGATGCCGGTGTCGTACGAGGGGAAGTGGCTGGTCGACAACGGCATCGCGGTCACGGCGATCGCGCTTCCCCACGGCTGAAGCCACCACGATCGGTCGCGCTCCCTGATGGCTGAGGTCACCGCGGTCGCCCGGTCCCTCCGGACGTTGCTCGGCACCATGGGTTTCGGGCCGCTATCGGCCCAGCGGCCGTCCGCACCGCAGGTTCCAGCGGCCGGACCGTCCGCTGAGCTCGGTCAGGGTCAGCGGGGCGACATCGAGCCGCCAGAAGGTCTCCATCGGCAGCCCCAGAGCGTGGACCATCGCGGCGCGCACGACCGCCGGTTCGACGACCGCGAGCCGTCGGCCCGAGCCCCACGCCGGGGAATCCAGCAGCGTGCCCACCCGGGACGTCAGATCCAGCAGCGACTCGCCACCGTGCGGAGCGGCCGACGGGTCGGTCAGCCAGGCCGTCACCGCGTCCGGCTCGGCGGCGCTCACCTCGGAGAGCCGCCGACCGCGCCAGCGCCCCATGTCCCAGTCGCGGAGGGCGGATTCGGGCCGGGCGGCCGCGGCAGGCCCGGCTGTCCCGGTGAGCCCGAGCGCCTCGGCGGTCTGTCGGCAGGGGACGGACGGGCCGTGCGCCCGGTGGTCGGAGACAGGTACCGCACCGGCGGCAGCGGCGGCCGTGGCGCTGCGTGCACCGGCCTCGTCCAAGGGCGCGTCGGCCTCGAAGCGGGCGCCCCGCAGCGCGGAGCTCATGGCCGGTGAGATCAACATCACCCGTACCGTCATCCTCTGTCTCCCCTTCCTGAACAGGAGCCTCCTGCGAGAGCGCCCTATGGGAACACGGCCCGTCCTGCGGGCCGTTGTCGGGGCCGTCGCACCATGGCGGTGGCCGAACCGCAGGCGGTATGGTCGCGGCACCCATGACGAGGGTGCAACGGAAGTCCGGTGAGAATCCGGCACGGTCGCGCCACTGTGTACCCGCATCGCTGCGGGGAGTCAGACCCGGCACCTTCGTCTCAGGCACCACGACAGGGACGCGTGTTCCCACAGGAGGTTCTGCCATGGCACATTCTGCCGCCCCCACGACCGTCGCACCGGTCATCACCCCCATCTCGCTGAAGGCCATCGCACCCTGGGCCGTCTTCTTCGGCATCCTCATGCTCGTCCTGCTGTACTTCGTCGGAGCCGAGCAGGGAGCCACCGCGGTCATCTCAGGCGAGGCCGTGCACGAGTGGGTCCACGACGGCCGTCACCTCCTCGGCTTCCCCTGCCACTGAGACTTCGGGAACCAGAGGGACGTCTCATGAACTCCGTATCGGTCAGAGCTCTGCTCATCCGCGGCATGCTGGCCGGCCTCCTGGCCGGCGCGCTCGCCCTTGCCGTGGCCTACTTCCTCGGTGAGTCGCGGGTGGACGCCGCCATCGCGCTGGAAGAGGCACAGGCGCACTCGCACGCCCACGAGCACGGCGAGGAACTGGTCACGCGCACGATGCAGGCCACCGGCGGTCTCGCCACCGGCGTCCTGGTCTTCGGCGTGGCCGTCGGCGGCATTGCCGCACTCGTCTTCTGCTACGCCCTGGGCCGCATCGGCTCCTTCGGCCCGCGGGCCACGGCAGCATTCATCGCAGGGGGTGCCCTGCTGACGGTGTACGTCGTGCCCTTCCTGAAGTACCCGGCCAACCCCCCGGCCGTGGGGAACCCGGACACCATCGGGCAACGCACCGGGCTGTTCTTCCTGATGGTCGCGCTCAGCGTGCTGCTCGCGGTGGCCGCCGTCATCACGGGCAGGCGGCTCGCACCGCGGTGGGGCAACTGGAACGCCACGATCACCGCGGCCGGAACATACGTCTTTCTCATCGGGCTCGCGTACGCCTTCCTGCCCTCGTTCAACGAAGTCGGCGCGGACTTCCCCGCCAGTCTGCTGTGGGAGTTCCGGCTGGCGACACTCGCGGTCCAGACGACCCTCTGGGTCAGCTTCGGTCTCGTGTTCGGCCACCTCACGGAGCGGCTGCTGGTGCCGCGTCCGAGTACGGGTGGTGAGGTGGCGGCCGACCGTGTCGCTGCCCGCTCGGCGGGTGCCGTGAGCTGACACGCACACCTGCCGACCTCACGATCGAGCCCGCCGGGGAGACATCCGGCGGGCTCCGTCGTTGTGTGGGCGGGTTCGGCACTCCGCAGGACGAGGAAGCCCCGACCACCGCGGCCCCGTTGGTCCCGGGCAGGAGGGCCCGGTCCCGGCCTCTCCGCCCGGGTCCAGACCCTCCGCCCCGTTCCGCTACCGCACCGCGTCCGGTCCGAAGTCGCCCGTCAGGGCGGCGGCCATCCGCAGGTGCGGGGCCGCCTCCGCGGCCCGGCCCTGGCGTTCGAGGGTGCGCCCGAGCATCAGCCGCGCGTAGTCCTCGACGGGGTCGAGCGCCAGCACCTCACGCAGTTCCGCCTCGGCCTTCGTCAGCCGCGCCGAGTGGTAGTAGGCGCGCGCCAGCAGCAGGCGCGGGGCGACCTGCTCCGGCACCTCCTCGACCAGCCCGCCGAGGATGCGTGCCGCAGCCACGTACTCCTTCGCCTCGAAGAACAGCCGCGCCCGGTCCCAGCGGTCGGCGGGCGTACCGAATTCGTAGTAGGTGTCGTCCACTTCTCCTCCTCGGCCGAAAAGCTTGCAGATGCGTCAACACAGTAGAGTAGTTCAACATTCCACTAAAATTTCGGCGTGGGGACCGGTGCTCCGTGTCCGCCCGGGAATAGGTTGAGCACCATGAGCAATCTCGATCGCCAGGCCACACCCTCCGTCTGCGGAGGGCGGGGTTTCGTTGTCGCCGAACCGGTACGTGAACTCCTCACCCCGCGCCGGGTGCAGCTCGGCGAGTCCACGGAGGTCCGCAGGCTGCTGCCCAATCTCGGGCGCCGGATGGTCGGAGCCTGGGCTTTCGTGGATCACTACGGCCCCGACGACATCGCGGAGGAGCCCGGGATGCAGGTGCCCCCACACCCGCACATGGGTCTGCAGACGGTCAGCTGGCTGCACGACGGTGAGGTGCTGCACCGTGACAGCCTGGGCAGCCTCCGGACGATCCGCCCCCGTGAGCTGGGCCTCATGACATCCGGCAGGGCCATCAGTCACTCCGAGGAGAGCCCGAAACCCCACGCCCGGTTTCTGCACGGCGCCCAGCTCTGGGTGGCCCTGCCGGACGCCCACAGGAACGTCGAACCCCACTTCCAGCACCACACCGACCTGCCGACCGTCTCGGCACCGGGCCTCACCGCCACGGTGATCCTCGGCGAACTCGACGGGGCCACGTCACCCGGTTCGGCCTACACCCCGATCGTCGGAGCCGACCTGGCCCTCACGCGCGGTGCCGAGGCCCGGCTGCCCCTCGACCCCGACTTCGAGTACGCCGTGCTCTCGATGTCCGGCGAGGCGGAGGTCGACGGTGTCCCGGTGCTGCCGGGCTCGATGCTCTACCTCGGCTGCGGTCGCACGGAGCTCCCGTTGCGCGCCGCATCCGATGCGGGGCTGATGCTGCTCGGCGGTGAGCCGTTCGAGGAGGAGATCGTCATGTGGTGGAACTTCATCGGGCGGTCCCATGAGGAGATCGAGGCGGCCAGGCTGGACTGGATGGAGGGCCCCCGGTTCGGTGAAGTGAAGGGCTACGACGGCGACCGGCTCTCTGCTCCCGCCCTGCCGCCGGTGGCGCTGAAACCTCGGGGAAGGGTGCGCTGAGCTGCGCCGATGTGGCCCGCGCCAAGCGCGCCCCTTGTCGCGGCAACTCGGCTCCATGCTCATGAGCGGAATCGGTCGAGCGCCTCTCCGGAAGCTTCCGCCGCACGTGCCCGGGATTCCGAGGTGTGGTCGTGCGCGAGCAGCTTCGGTAGACCCGATGCTGACCCGATGCCGACTTTGCTGACGGGGTGTCAGGCGAATTCGCGTCATGGTCTGGCTGGTCTGCTGTCTGTGATGAGCGGACTGGGTACCTGGGGCTGGAGCTTTTCCTGACTCGTGGCAGTTGAGCGAACGAGGGGTACTCGCACATGGCCCACAACGGGCCGGGGCCGGCCCCTGGGTGACCACGCCCATCAGACGGCTTCCCGGCCAGGACCTCACCACAACCCAACAGACAATCAACCGAGCCCTGTCAGCGGCACGAGCACCGGTCGAACGAAGCGTCGCGCGACTCAAGTCCTGGCAGATCCTCCGCCGGGCCCGCTGCAGCCCCAACCGGATGACCGTCATCGCCGCAGCCATCCTCACGCTGGAACGTCAACGCTGATGAATCTCATTGCCGTTCCAGGGTGAGGACGGATTAACAATGACCGTCATCCGGTTGGGAACCGTCTCACGACCAGACAAGTCGACCTTCGGTGAACCGACAGACCGGGGAGCTTCCATCGGCGATCCTCGTCAGCGTCTCCGCCAAGGAGTCGAAATACTGGGCCATCGATTCGTACTCGCCCGTGACCGTGACCTCACCCACGAACCATCTGCCGACGCGGCCGTCCCGCACATCGATGAACTTTCCCATCCAGCCGTCCTGGTCCGACAGGAACGGGATCCACTCGTTACGCCAGAACGGATTGTCCGGCTGGTCCGCGGGGTCGAATCCACCGGGCATGGAGCGGTTCGCGTAGAGCCTCTCCATCGCCCGGATGCCCAGAAAGAAGCTTCCCTCGTCGGGGAACCCGTCGAAGCCGCAACATGCCACTTCGTCGTCGACGTCTTCCTCCGGCAGATCCAGATTGTTCTGCAACAGCCACGTCCGCAGGTCCCCATGCAGGGAGATCCCCATCCGTTCCTCGGCTGCCGCGAGCATCTGCTCCGTAGCGGGCCCTGGCAGATTTGCGTGATCGGCCGGCGCGTGCTCCCGAAGAAGACTGAGCCTTTTCCATCTTGATCAGGTGGCGAGTTCGAGTGCGACGACAGCGCGGACGACGGCGGTGATCCGGGTGGTGCTGCAACGGAGTTTCTGCAGGAGCCGCCAGCATTTGAGGGTGGCCATGGCGCGTTCGCCGAGGCTGCGGATCTTGGCGTGATCGCGGTTGTAACGTCGGCGCCAACCGCGCGGATTCTTGCCCCGGAACGGGACGCGGACAGCAGGACCTGCGCCCTGGTATGCCTTGTCCGCCCAGCACTTGATGTCGTCAGCGGCGAGAGCGGCGGCGATGTCGTGGGTCCGGGCCGCGGTCAGATCGTGCACGGCTCCGGGTAGCGCGTCCGAGGCCCAGATCAGGCGTCCGGCTGGATCGGCGAGGACCTGCACGTTCACCCCGTGGTGCTTCTTCTTCCCCGAGTAGTACGGGCGGTCGGCGGCGATACGGTTGATGGGCAGCACGGTGCCGTCGAGGATCACGTATGCCTTCTTGCGCACCGTCGTCATGGCCTGGGTGAGCGTGGGCGCGAGGGCTGCCAGGAGGTCGACGGCCTCGCGTATGTATCGGTGGGCGGTAGCGATCCCGATGCGGAATCCTGCTGCGAGTCGGGCATAGGTGTCGCCACAACGCAGGTGGGCCAGAACGAGCAGGGCCTGCCGGCCGCAGGTGAGGCGGCGCCACCGGGAGCCGATCCGGCGGCGGTGACCTGCGAGGAGGCCGGAGAGGTGTTGCAGGGTGCGGCTGGACAGATCGATGCCGGACGGGTAGACAAGCACGCTAAAGCTCCTGGCGGACTGGTGATCTTGGTCGTGAAACCCGTCTACCAGGAGCTTTCTTCATGCCCACAGCCGGGGCTGCAGGTCCAACCACCCGTCAGGTTGGAAACAGCTCACTCATCACACGCGACCAACTCTCAGTCACACTCATCGCCCTCTGTCCTCTGTCCTCTGTCCTCTGTCCTCTACAGGTTGTCTCCGTCCGGTTACGACACTGCGGAGGTTGGGAAGTATCGGCCGGACAACCTTGCAGGGATGGTACTTCGAGCGTGTGTTCCATCCCTCCTCGCGATCATCTTCCGCCCTGAAGCGCAGGGTCGGCCCCTCAGCGAAGTGACCGCTCGCGACTTTTCACAGACAACCCACTGTGCCCGGCGGGCCCAGCCAGCCGAGGAGCTTCCAGGACTCAAGCGAGGGTCACGGCGTCACCCTGGAGTGGCGAAGCTGAAAACGCTCACTGGCTCGGCGGCCACCAGCGGTCCGGTGAAGCCGTCACGGGGCTCACCCTCATGGGCGTCCGGCTGTACGACTCGGCCACGGGACGCTTCCTGTCGATCGACCCCGTCAACGGCGGGAGCTGCAACCGCTACGACTACGTGTGCGCCGATCCTGTCAACATGCTTGACCCCGACGGACGCATGGCCGTCGCGGCGCTCGTCGGTGCCGCAGGTCTCGGAGTCAGCCTGGGCACTGTGCCGGCCGTCATCGGCGCGGCTGCCGTCGTGGCCATCATCGGCCTCAACTGGTGCAAGGGGAAGAGCTGGGCGATCCGCAAGGTCAAGACCCTGTGGAGGGAAGCAAGGAAGTCCGGCGAGGAAAAGGCAACGACGTTCCCGGCTTCGCGAAGGGGTAGCGTAAGAAGGCCGGCGAATCCCTCGACCGGGCGACGGACCGGGTCATGAAGGGCGGCGGCTACCGGCCGCCTCACAAGAAGGGGCCCGCAGCCGACGCCTCTGCAGAGGGACAGCTTGCGCTACGCCGCAACTCGACCGCAGTACGGGTGCAGCGTCTGCGTAGTGGCGCGGCCTCCGCTTCGGATTACCGAAGCGGATCGCGGAATAACTGACGTCCGTATCGTGAAAGTGAGCAGCTTCGCGTGGGTTCGGTCGGCGGCCGCACCGACGCTGGCGCCGGTCCGTGTGCAATCCGACAGTCTTGATTCATGGGTGCCGGGGCTTCGCTATGAGGCAACAGCGAGGCGTCCTGCTCGCCGAGGCGGGTGAGAGCGAATGGTGGTATTCGTGCGGCTCCCAGTCGGTTCCCGGCCCCGGACGGGGGTGCACTGCGTCGAGCAGGGTGCGGGCTTTGCCCCCTGTTCGTCGGTGACTGTCCGGGGCCGCCCGCGGTGCGCGACGGTGAGGGTGTCGGTGCCCGGGAGTGGACCGTCTGTTCGTCCGATGCGTGGAAGACCTCGTCGAGTAGCCGGGCGGTCACGCGGGGGGCCTTGAGCCGGATCAGCTCGACGAGCCTGCGGCGGTCGGCCGGTCGCGGGCCGGCCGAGGATCCGGGCGGCCCCGGCCCAGTTCGGCAACCGCTTCGTGAAAAAAGTTTCGAGGGGGTGCGTGAATACCGTGTCGCCGGGCACAAGAGCTATCGCACCGAGGTTTTGGGATTCGGCGGCAGCCGGGATCTACCAACCAAGGAGCAAACTAAGACCGTTGTGAAACTTGTACACACAGTGTCCGAGTCGGACTTGACGATGGGATCTTGAAATGATCATTCTTGGGCTTATTCTGCTGATCATCGGCCTGCTTGTCGGCATGGGACTGCTGACGACGATCGGCGGCATCCTCATTCTGGTGGGCGCCATCCTGTGGATCCTGGGTGCGACCGGTCGTGCGGTCGGTGGACGCAAGCACTTCTTCTAACCTAGATTTGGCAGTGGTCCTGGGGTGTTGATCGGTCCGGCAGTTCACCCGTAATTTCCTCGACCGGTTGAGGGCGGTTCGTTACGCCCTCAACCGGTCGAGGGCGTTTTCGTCGCGTGACGCTGCGGGTGCACCGGGTTCCACGGGCCCGGAGCGTGCGGGTCGTCCCCTTTCCCGGCCTTCGTCGGTCGGCGTCCGGTCTCAGACGACGGCCGGTAGTCGGGTGAGTCCGGCCGGTCCCCGCGTGCTCGACGTAGCACCCGTCGGGCAGGAGTTCTTCCTGGTGTACGAAGTCGCGGTCGTCGATCCACATCCCTAGGAAGGGGTGTGCCGGGTCGTGGTCGGGCGCGCCTTCGGGGCCCGCCGCGGTGGTGGTGTCGGCTGTGTCGAGGGAGCGGCCCTCATAGAGGCGACCTGTCAGCCAGTGACCAGGATGTTGAGGTGGGTGCCCCCGTGCCGGCATCGCGCCGACGGGTTTTCGGGGGCGTCGGCCAGGCGCAGGACGGCGATGTCCGCAGCCTGGCCGAGGGTGAGGGAAGCGCTCGTGCGCGGTGTGGTGAAGTCGGTGGCCGCGGGCAGGACGAGGGTGCCCGTGCAGTCGATGACGATCATGCGGTCCTCGCCGGCCGCGGTCAGCAGGCCGGGACCGACGCCCACGATCACGGTGCCGCCGATGAGGGCGTCGGCGTCTCGCCGGCCGCCCAGCAGCGGATTGCCGGTGATGACGGTGCCGCCGGTCAGCAGCAGCGGCCGTCCGGTGCGCACAGTTCGCGCGGTGTCTCGTCATCACGGCGCGGGAGGGCGCGGGGGGCTCCACGTCGGAACGGTGCAGTCGTCGTCAGGCGGCAGGGGTGTTCGGGACGTACTCCCGCCCCGCGCGCCCTCGGCGCGCGGGGCGGCAATGTAGACGTCGAGGACGTGGCCGTCCTGGGTGGTGATGCGGAGGGCTGCCTCTGCCTGATGCCGACTGGGAAATGAGCGGCGTACGGCCGAAAGCTGAAGCTCGCGCATACGGAGGCGTCGATAGTGATCACGGTGGAGCCGAAAGGCTCCTTCGGAGCCTGACATGCATTCCCGGCCGTGATTCAGATCACACGCCCGCCGCTTTTCGCTGTGATTCGCGCCGAGGTAGCCTTCCCCGTATTTTGCCGCGGGACAACTGTTCCGTTCATACAGAGGGAACAGAGTCACGGCCGCGGCGCGTCCTGCCTTCCGGCTGGGCTCCTGGTGAGAGTAACGAGGATTGGTCATGACTGAGACGACGGCCGAGAACTCGCGTCCGGTACCGCGGTCACGTGCACGTGTCGTTGGCAAGGTGGGGGAGCCGGAGCTGCGACAGCTGCTGGCCGGGCTGACAGCGGTACGCGACGGTGACTTCGGCACACGACTGCCGGACGAGGCGGACGGCCTGCTGGGTGAGATCGCGGGCGTGTTCAACGGCATGGTCGACCAGCTGTCGCTGTTCACCTCCGAAGTAACCCGGGTCGCCCGCGAAGTCGGCACCGAAGGGACACTGGGCGGTCAGGCGGAGGTCCCCGGAGTTTCCGGCACCTGGGCGGATCTGACCGATTCGGTCAACGCGATGGCGGGCAACCTCACCACCCAGGTCCGTGACATCGCCCATGTCGCCACGGCGGTCGCCAAGGGCGATCTGTCGCAGAAGATCGACGTGGACGCGCGGGGCGAGATCCTGGAGCTGAAGAACACCATCAACACGATGGTCGACCAGCTGTCATCCTTCGCCGACGAGGTGACGCGGATGGCGAGGGACGTCGGCACCGAAGGCATCCTCGGGGGTCAGGCCGACGTCAAGGGGGTCTCGGGCACCTGGCGAGACCTGACCGATTCCGTGAACTTCATGGCCGGCAATCTCACGGCCCAGGTGCGCTCCATCGCCCATGTCGCCACGGCGGTCGCCAAGGGCGATCTGTCGCAGAAGATCGACGTGGACGCGCGGGGCGAGATCCTTGAGCTGAAGGAGACCATCAACACGATGGTCGACCAGCTGTCCGCCTTCGCCGATGAAGTCACCCGCGTCGCTCGTGAGGTCGGCACGGAAGGACGTCTTGGCGGGCAGGCAGACGTGAAGGGTGTCTCCGGCACCTGGAAGGCCCTCACCGAGTCGGTCAATGTCATGGGCGACAACCTGACCGCCCAGGTGCGCTCCATCGCCCAGGTGACCACGGCTGTGGCCCAGGGCGATCTGTCGCAGAAGATCCGCGTCGACGCGCGGGGCGAGATCCTGGAGCTGAAGGAGACCATCAACACGATGGTCGACCAGCTGTCGGCGTTCGCTGACGAGGTCACCCGCGTCGCCCGCGAGGTGGGCACCGAGGGCAATCTGGGCGGACAGGCGACCGTGCGGGGCGCCTCCGGCACCTGGAAGGACCTTACCGACAACGTCAATGTGATGGCCTCCAACCTGACCGGCCAGGTGCGCTCCATCGCCGACGTGGCCAATGCCGTCGCGCGCGGTGACCTGTCGCGGAAGATCACGGTCGAGGCCAAGGGTGAGGTCGCCGCACTGGCCGAGGTCATCAACACCATGGTGGACACCCTGTCCGCGTTCGCCGACGAGGTGACCCGCGTGGCACGCGAGGTCGGCACCGAGGGCCAGCTCGGCGGCCAGGCCCGCGTGCCGAACGTGGCCGGCACCTGGAAGGACCTCACCGACAACGTCAACTCGATGGCGAACAACCTGACCGGGCAGGTCCGCAACATCGCCCTGGTCACCACCGCCGTCGCCAACGGCGACCTGTCCAAGAAGATCGACGTCGACGCCCGCGGCGAGATCCTGGAGCTGAAGACGACCATCAACACGATGGTCGACCAGCTGTCGTCCTTCGCCGCCGAGGTCACCCGCGTAGCCCGCGAGGTGGGCAGCGAGGGCCGGCTCGGCGGGCAGGCCGAGGTCGAAGGCGTATCCGGTACGTGGAAGCGCCTCACCGAGAACGTGAACGAGCTGGCCGGCAACCTCACCCGCCAGGTGCGGGCCATCGCGGAAGTTACCAGCGCCGTGGCCGAGGGCGATCTGACGCGGTCTATCACGGTCGACGCCTCCGGCGAGGTTGCCGAGCTGAAGGACAACATCAACTCGATGGTCGGCTCCCTGCGTGAGACGACCCGGGCCAACCAGGAACAGGACTGGCTGAAGTCCAGCCTGGCCCGGATCTCCGGGCTGATGCAGAGTCACCGGGACCTGGCCGTGGTCGCCGAGCTCGTCATGGACGAACTCACTCCGCTCGTCGCCGCCCAGTACGGCGGGTTCTACCTCGCGGAGGATACGCCGGGGGGCACCGAGCTGAGACTCGTCGGCTCCTTCGGCCGCCCTGTCGACGCCGGGTACAACCGCTTCAAGCTGGGGGAGTCCCTGGTCGGCCAGGCGGCTCTCAGCCGACGCGTCATCGCCGCCGATGGTGTTCCCGCCGACTACATCAGCATCTCCTCCGGACTCGGCCGGACGGCACCCGGCAGTCTGATCGTGCTGCCGATCGTCGTCGACGACCAGATCCTAGGCGTCATCGAGCTGGCCTCCTTCACCACGTTCACCCCCATCCACCGGGACTTCCTCGAACAGCTCATGGAAGCGCTCGGGGTGAACGTCAGCACCATTGTCGCCAATGCCCGCACCGATGAACTGCTGGGTGAATCGCAGCGGCTCGCCGGCGAACTCCAGTCGCGCTCCGAGGAACTGCAGGTCCAGCAGTATGAACTGCAGCGCTCCAACGCCGAACTGGAGGAGAAGGCCGCCCTGCTGGCCGCACAGAACAGCGACATCGAAGGAAAGAACCTGGAGATCGAGCAGGCACGGCAGGAGCTGGAGGACCGCGCCCAGCAGTTGTCGCTCGCGTCCAAGTACAAGTCCGAGTTCCTGGCCAACATGAGCCACGAGCTGCGCACACCGCTCAACAGCCTACTGATCCTGGCCCAGCTGTTGGCCCAGAACCCGACCCGCAATCTCACCGCCAAGCAGGTCGAGTACGCCGGCATCATCCACTCGGCGGGTTCCGACCTGCTCCAGCTGATCAACGACATCCTCGACCTGTCGAAGGTCGAGGCCGGAAAGATGGACGTGAACCCGGAGGTTGTCGCGCTGCGGCAGTTGCTCGACTACGTCGAGGCCACCTTCCGGCCGATGACCACTCAGAAGAACCTCGACTTCACGATCACCACCGCGCCCGGCGTACCGGTCGACGTGCTGACGGACGACTCGCGGCTTCGCCAGGTGTTGCGGAACCTGCTCTCCAACGCGGTCAAGTTCACCGAACGCGGAAGTGTGGAGCTGCGTATCGAGCCGGCCAGCTACGGAGAGCTGCCACGCCCCGTGCAGCGCGGCGGCGCCGTCGTGGCGTTCCGGGTCAAGGACACCGGGATCGGTATCGCAGAGCAGCAACTGGAGGCAATCTTCGGGGCGTTCCAGCAGGCGGACGGTACGACCAGCCGCAAGTACGGGGGCACCGGGCTGGGTCTGTCCATCAGCCGGGAGATCGCCCAACTGCTCGGCGGCGCCCTCACCGCGGAGAGCGTCCCCGGCAAGGGCAGCACCTTCACCCTCTACCTGCCCGCGGCCCGCGCCGACTTCCAGCACGAGTCCCATGGCGTGAACGAAGGTCTCTCCGCGGGCGGCGGACAGTACAGTGACGAACGGTCCGACGTGGCAAGGTCGGCTCCCGAAGCCGCAGAGGCACGTGGGCCGCGCCGGCTGCTGGTGATCGAGGAGCGTCAACGCGGATTGTTGTCCCTTGTGGCCGAGAGCGCCGTCGCGGAACTGGACGGGGGACACACCCACGACGACATTCAACTGGTCGCGGCGGTCGGACCGCAGGAAGCAGCCAGCGCCCTCGCCGCCGCGCCGTTCCACTGCGTGGTCCTCGAACTCGACATGGCCAACAGCGAAGCCCTGCGCTTTCTCGACGCGATGGACGGCGACGCCGCACTGCGCACCGTGCCCGTACTCGCACACAACAACCGCCGCCTCGACGCCGCACATGAGCGGACGCTGCAGTCGCGCGCCCAGAAGCGACCACTGGAGCTGCTCTCCAGCCTGGACGAACTACGCGAACGGATAGCGCTGCACCTCTCCGCCGAACAGCCCGGCGACGTCGTGCCCCTGGTCCGCGCAGGGGAACCCGGGCCGGAGGGTCCGCAGAGAGTCGACGACGTTCTTCACGGCAGGACCGTGCTGGTCGTCGACGACGACGCCCGCAACCTCTACGCCCTCAGCGGCATTCTGGAGCTCCACGGGATCCAGGTCCTGCACGCTGACAACGGCCGCAAGGGAATCGAGGCCCTTGCCGAGAACCCGGACATCGACTTGATCCTGATGGACGTGATGATGCCCGAGATGGACGGCTACGCGGCTACGGCCCAGATCAGGCAGATGCCGGCACACGCGAAACTTCCTGTTATCGCGGTCACCGCGAAGGCGATGCCCGGAGACAGGGAGAAGAGCCTCGCCTCCGGCGCCAGCGACTACATCACCAAGCCGGTGGACGCCGACGACCTCATCGCCTGTGTGCGCCGTTGGCTCAACACCCAGCCCCACGATGCGGGGGTGCTGTCATGACATCCTGTGAGAACAGCGAAAGGGGCGGAGACCCTCTCGCCGCCGACCGCGGACAGGGCCCGGACCACCCGTCCACGACGGCGCCTGCCGTCACGGAAGGCGCCGCCCCCATGGTGATCAAGTCGATGGAAGCGGGACTCAGCACCGAGGTCGAGGTGGCCGGCACCCTTGATACCGCCCACCCGAGTCGACTGCCTGGTGCCACGCGACAGAGCGCAGCGGGACCGCAGCAGGAGACGACCGCAGTCGGCCGCCTCGCGGCTACGGTCGAGAGACTTCGTGAAGAGGTGAGGGCAGCCCATGCGGCCGCCGACGGCAGGGCGCTGGTCGAGATCGCCAAGGGCATCATGATCGAGCGGCTGCAATGCGGACCGGCTCCGGCGGCGCGACAACTCGCCGAATTGGCGGAGAAAGCCGGCCTGTCCCAACTGGAGCTGGCCGCGGACATCATCAACGACGCCGCGCGCGACCAGGTGGCCGAAGCCGCAGGCGACTTCGTGAGACGGGCGAACGGCGACCTCAAGGACGAAGAAGGGGCCGGCTCCTCCGTGGCCGTGCGTCTGCGGACCGCGGAGAGCGCCGCGCTGGCCGCCGGCGATACCCAAGCCGTCGCGGAGTCCCTGCTCGAACATGCCCTCGAGCCACTTGGGGCCATGGCCGTGGCCGTGTGGGCAGCAGGTTCGGACGCCTCCTTCACCTTGCAGGGTCACGCCGGGTTCAGCGCCGAGGAGGCAGGGCGCTGGCGTTACGTACCACCGGGCGTCAGGACCGTCGCCCGGCAGGCCCTCTGCGAACGCCGTAGCATCCGCGTCGACTCCATGTCAGCCGCCGGGGTGCCCAGTATCGGGCACACCCAGATCCCGGACGGTGGCCGAGTCGCGCTGCCTGCCGGAACCGGCGGACGGATCCACGGCGTTCTGGAGATCTGCTGGGCCGAGCCGCTCACGCCGCACTCACCAGCCATCACACGCCAGATCGAAGCCCTGGCCGAACTGTGCGCCCACACTCTCGAAGGTCTGCCGTCCTGCGGCGAACAGCGGCCCGGGTCGCCGGAGACGGCCGAGTTGTCCGAACTCGTGGACCTGGCCGACGGCCTCTACGACCCCGCGCTGGTACTCACACCGCACCTCGACGCGGCAGGCCACCTCACCGACTTCCGCATTCGCCACGCCAACAGCCGCTTCCTGGACCCGGCGGGACGCGCGCGCGGCGCCGTCCACGGCGCCCTGCTGCTGGAGGCATATCCCATGGCAGCCGGCGAGAGTGAGCTCTTCGAGAAGATCGAGCATGTCTACGCCACCGGGGAGCCGTTCCGCGCTCAACGGATGACGCTGACAGCCCTCGTCGACCAGGTGCCGCTCGCGACCGTCGCCGACCTCAGCATGACTCGTCACAGGGGGGCCGTGCTGCTCATCTGGCGTATCGAGGACGAGACCGCGCGGCTCGCCAACCTGCTCCAGCACGCACAGCGCCTCGGTCGTATCGGGGGCTTCGAGGAGAACCTGGTCACGGCCGAAATCACCTGGAACGGGCAACTCTTCGACCTCTACGGACGGGCATCCACCGACAATCCGGTGTCACTGCAGGACCTCCCCGATCACGCCCACCCGGACGACGCAGTCGCCATCGGCCACTTCCTCCAGGCGGTGCTTCACCACCGCCGTGCCACCTCGACGGCCTTCCGCCTTCAGCGCCCCGACGGCGTCACGCGCCATATCCGGGTCATCGCCGAGCCGGTCCTCGACGCCGACGACCGGCTCCTCGCCGTACGCGGGGCCTACCAGGACATCTCGTCCCAGCACTGGACCGAGGTGGCCCTTGCCGCCACCCGAGATCAACTCGCCCATACCGAACAGGAATTCGCCGAGCGTAACCGCCTCGCGCGGCAGCTCCAGCACGCCATCATGCCGCCGACCCGCGGCCCGTTGGACGCTCCAGGCATCCAGGTCGCCGTGCGGTACCGGCCCGCAGAATCGGATTCCCAGGTGGGCGGGGACTGGTACGACGCTGTCGTCCTGCCGTCCAAGCGGATACTGCTCTGCGTCGGGGACATCGCCGGCCACGGGATCGAGGCCGCCACCGGGATGGTGGTGCTGCGCAACGCCCTGAGGGGTCTCGCGGTCACCGGCGCGGGCCCGGGCCAACTGCTGTCCTGGCTGAACATCGTCGCTCACCACCTGACCCAACAGGTCACCGCAACAGCGGTCTGCGGCCTTTACGACCCCGACACCCGCGTACTGCGCTGGGCGCGGGCAGGTCACTTGCCGCCGGTACTGGTGCGTGGACGGGAAGCCAGTACACTGCCGCTGCTCGGCGGGCTTCTCCTCGGAGCGCTCTCGGAGGCGCAGTACGAGGAGTCCGAGATACAGCTGGAGCCGGACGACACACTGCTGATGTACACCGACGGCCTGGTCGAACGCAGAGACACCGCGCTCCAGGAGTCCCTCGCGCAGCTGCTCAGCGCGGCCCAAGCGCCGGAGTCGTCCCTGGAGCGCAGACTCGACAGCCTTCTCACCCACAGTAGGTCCGACACCGATGACGACACCTGCCTCATAGGTATACAGGTGTCGTGAACTTGATCGTTGCCCGTCGACGGCCGTTGATCAACTGGCCGGAGCAAGCGCGTCAGGCCGAGCGGTGACGTCCGACCGGCAGTCGGACAGGCTGGCAGTCGGACAAGAGTGCCGCGCATTCGTGAGCGCTCGGCCGGCACAGTCCGTCCCAGGTGGACATGGCCCTGAGTACGGCCGCCAGGTGAAATCTCGCGGATCGGGGGGCGTCCCGGTGGGCCAGGTAGTCAGTCCGTCGTAGAGGTGCGTGAGGACGAGCCGCTTTCCGGCTCCGCGCCCGGAGTCGACCCGAGCCCGCTGGTGTCGGCCCGGCCGTGGACGTCCCATCCTCGGGCATGGCGCGGCCGAGCGTGGAAGACGAGGGAACGGGTCGCCCTCTGTCCGGGAGCCGTACGGGTACGTGGCTACCACCGACTCGGGGTGCTGAGCCGGCGAGTGCGGGCGCTTGCCGTGGACGGTCCCACCGGCTGGCAGGGCTGGGGCGGGACCCTGCCGCGCGAGCCGGAGACCGCGGCCCAGCGCCAGTGGCCGGATTCAGCCGAACCGGAGCAGTGGAGCGATGTTCTCCTCGCCGAAGGCGGCCCGCCGCTCCGGGTCCGAGACGCCGAGGCCCGCCTTCGGTGCCAGTGCCAGCACTCCTACCTTCCCGGTGTGCCGGTTGCGCTGGACGAGCCGGGCGGCCTCCGACACGTCCTGCAGCCCGTAGGTGATGGAGAGCGCGGGCCTGATGTGGCCTAGGTCGAGCAGGCGTCCGACGGCCGCCTGCTCGTGCAGATTGGCCGCGTGGCTGCCGATCACCCGTTTGAGCCGCATCCACAGGTAGCGGTTGTCGAACTCGTGCCGGTAGCCGGTGCTCGATCCGCAGGTGACGATCGTCCCCCCGCGCCGGGCGACGAACACCGAGACGCCGAACGTGGCCCGTCCGACATGTTCGAAGACGATGTGCGGATCCTCGCCCACCGCGGCCCGGATCAGCCGTCCCAGCCTCCTCCCAACCGCCGCCGGATCGGCGGGGGCCTCGTTCCCGGTGAGGCCGATCTCCGCCCGGTTGATGACGGCGTGGCATCCGAGCGCGCGCGCCTGATCGGCCTTCTCCTCGCTGCCGACCACGCCGACCGCTATCCCGCCGCCGTTGCGGACGAGCTGGGTCGCGTACGCGCCGAGGCCTCCGGCCGCACCCCAGATCAGCACGACGTCGCCCTGCGTCATCCGGGCGCCGCGTTCGCCGACGAGCATGCGGTAGGCGGTGCCCGCGCAGAGCGGACTGCAGGCAGCCTCCTCCCAGGTCAGATGCGTCGGCTTGGGCAGCAGCTGACTGGCACGGGCCACACCGTATTCGGCGAGGCCGCCGAAGTTGGTCTCGAATCCCCACGCCAGCATGGAGTCACCGAGCATGCCGTCGGCGTGTGTCGCGGGCTCCTCGTCGTCGACGTACACGGGGCTCACCACCACGTGGTCGCCCACATGCCACCTCCGTACGCCCGAACCGGTCCGGACGATGACGCCCGCCGCGTCCGAACCGATCGCGTGGAACGGCTGGTCGTGCCGGGCCGCCCAGCCGCCCTGACGGGCGAACTGCTTCAGGAACGTGAACGTCGGTACCGGCTCGAACATCGCCGACCACACGGTGTTGTAGTTGATCCCGCTGGCCATCACCGCCACCAGCACCTCGTCGGGGGCGAGTTCGGGCATCGGCACCTGGCCCACGTGAATGGATCGCCGCACGTCCTTGTCCACCGTCCCGGAGAATCCGGCCACGTCCTCGACCCGCAGATGCGCGGCCGTGTACTGAGCCGGGACGGGCAACCGCTCCAGTTCGTCCGCGGTGGCCCCGGCCGTGACTGCCTCGGCGAGCGCATCCATGAATTCCTCCCAGCACGGCTGACCATGCGCCCGGTCGGGCGCCCAGCGGTCACACAGTGCGGGCCTGCCATCCGCTCTGCAAGGGGGTCGGCCACGATTCGCGTCGAACGCGCACCTGCCTCCCTCCGCGTTGTCACTCGCGGACAACGAGGGGCCCCGCACGGCATTCGCTGTCAGGGAGGTGACGACTGCGGGGCCGGGGTTGCGCGTCCTGTGAGTGGAGACCGGTCGATGCCCGTCAGTAGCGTCCGGATGACCGTCCGCTCCACTCATCGACGAGAGGCGTACACCGTTATGACGCAGTCGAGCACGGCACCTGGCTCCGAAGCGGCCTGGGGCGAGCGCATGGGCACATCCGACCGGGTCGTCGTCGGCGTATTCGTCGGCATTCCCTTCGTCGCGGTGATCGCGTCGGTCGTCGTCCTCTGGGGGTGGGGCGTCACCTGGCACGATCTGGTGATCGGCGCCGTGATGTACGCCGTCGCCGTCCACGGCATCACCATCGGTTACCACCGCCTGTTCACCCACCGTGCGTTCAAGGCCGCACGGCCTCTGAAGATCGCACTGGCCGTCGCGGGCACGCTGGCTGTCGAGGGCGACGCCATCACCTGGTGTGCCGATCACCGGCGCCATCACCAGTTCGCGGACAAACCGGGCGACCCGCACTCCCCGTGGCGCTTCGGGACGTCGGTACGGGCTCTGGTCAAAGGGATGGTGTGGGCTCACATCGGATGGACGTTCAACAACGAGAAGACCAACCGCGAACGCTACGTACCCGATCTGCTCGCCGACCGGGACCTCGTCGCGATCGCCCGGTGGCAGCCGCTGATCGTGCTCTTCTCCTTCGGCGCACCGGCCGTGGCCGGCGGCCTCTGGGGTGACGGGCTCTGGGACGCGGGCGCCGCCTGGTCCGCGTTCTTCTGGGCGGGGCTCGTCCGCATCGGCCTCCTGCACCACGTGACCTGGTCGATCAATTCGATCTGCCACATCAGCGGCGCCCGGCCGTTCCGTTCCCACGACCGCTCGGGGAACGTGTGGTGGCTCGCGCCCCTCTCCGGCGGCGAGTCCTGGCACAACCTGCACCACGCCGACCCGACCTCGGCCCGGCACGGAGTGCTGCGCGGCCAGATCGACACCAGCGCACGGCTCATCCGGTGCTTCGAGCTACTGTCCTGGGCGCACGACGTGCGCTGGCCCGACGAGCGCAGGCTCGCCGCCAAGGCCGTACGCGAGTGAGCCCGCCGGCCCGCCGCGGTGTGCGGCGGGCCGACGGGCGGGCAGGGCCGACAGCGTCAGGAGGGCAGGCCGAGGCCCGCTGCGAGCAGCGGCCAGGAAGTCTTGAACTCCCGCTGCCAATAGGGCCAGGCGTGTGACCCGCCGGAGTACAGATGCACTTCGGCGGGGACGTTCAGCGCCTTGAGCCGTTCCGTGAAACCCTGCGCCTGACGCCACAGGGAGCCTTCCAGGAAAGCCCCTTCGAGATTGCCGAAGTCGATGTTCGGTATCCCGCTGCCCTGCGAGAGGTAGAGCCGGGTTCCGGACAACTTACCCGCCTGCGCAGCCGGGTTGCGAAGGATCCAGCGCTCCCGGTTGAGCAGAGGGCTGCCCCAGAGAGTCAGGGGCAGCAGCAACTCCCGGGCCACGATCGCGTTGAGGACCGTCGGCATGCCGATCGCCGTCGTGTCGACGATCCCGCTGTACGAGGCGGCGGCACCGAACGTCCCCGGGTGCCGCGCGGCGAAGGCCAGCGCGCCGTACCCACCCGTCGACACGCCCGCGACCGCGCGAGTGCCGCTCGCCCGGTAGCGCAGCCTCAGCAGCTCCATCACCTCCTCGACCTGGAACGTCTCGTAGTCCGGCGCCGAAGAGCTGCCGTAGTTCCACCAGGCCGTAGGGATCCCGGTCGGCCCGGACGACGGCATGACGGCGATGACGTCCTTGTCCGCCAGGAACTGCTCGACATCCGTCTCCCTGGTCCAGGACGTGTAGTCGTCGTGCGCGCCCTGCAGGAGGTAGAGCACCGGCCAGGTCCGGTCCGGCTGCGTCTCGAAACCGGCCGGCAGGACGACCCGGACAGGCAGTGTCCTGCCGACCGCCGGGGAGTCGACCGTGAGATCGAGGGTCCGCGCGTCGATACGGCTCTCGGACACGATGCGGGCGCCGGACGCCGTCGCCGTGGTCGCCGATGCGCCGGCCGCCACTCCTGTGGCGCCCACGGCACCTGTCGCGAGCAGGACAGTGGTGGCGGCCAGCGCGGTGAGAGCCCTGCGCGTGCGGTGTGTACGCCGGTGTCGCGAGGGGTGTTGTGCCATCGATGGCCTCGTTTCGGGGAAGGGGCAAGCGAGTCGCCCGTGGGTGGTCAGAGGTGCGGAAGGTCGCGCATGAGCAGCTCCGCCAGCGTGCCGACGACCGGCGGGTCGAGCAGGGACAGATGGTGGCCGGGCAGCGGTGCCACCGTCAGATCGGAGCAGAAGGCGTCCCAGCCGAGCGTCTCGTCGTCCCGCTCGTAGCGGGCGTCCCGCACCGTGTGCGGTGCGGGTTCCGCCGCCCGGTACAGCAGGGTCCGACCCGCGTAGGCGCCGGGCGTGTGCCGTTCCCCGCTGCGCAGGTCCAGGTACGACGTGCGCTGGTGTTCCAGCACGGCGGCAGGCAGCTCCACCGCGCGCTCCAGCAGTTCGAGTACGAGGCCGACCTGCCCGGAATCGTCGAGGCGGGCCAGATCCCCGTACGGCAGAGCGAGCGGCTGCCCGTATGTTTTCTCGACGAACGCGGCGAAGCCCGCGAAGCGGCGCCGTGCCTCCTCCACCGGTGTCGTACCGGGCCGGGCGGGCAGGGGCAGTACCGAATCCAGCAGGACCAGCGCCGCGACCGTTCCGTGGGGCGACAGCAGCCGGGCGGCCTCCTGGGCCAGCAGCCCTCCGTACGACCAGCCGCCCAGCAGCCAGGGGCCGTCCGGACGTACCTCGCGGACGCGCGCGGCGAACTCCTCGGCCCGCCCCGCCACCTCGTCGGGCTCCGACATGCGGTCGAAGCCGAGCACAGGCCGGTTCCCCGCCAAACGCTCCGCGAGACGTCCGTACACCTCCGCCGAACCGCCCGCCGCATGGGCGAGGAAGAGCGGCGCCCCGGCACCGGCCCCGGCGGGGAACGTGCGGAGCCGACCCGGAACGCCGGCGGTGGTAGGTGGCCCGGCCGACGCACCCGAGCGGACCCCGGTCCCGTCGCCGAGCTGCGGCAGCAGGGCGGAGACACCCCTCAGCGTGCCCTGCCGGAGCAGCGCAGCAGGCTCCAGGACCGTGCCGAACTCCCGTTCCACCTCAGCCCGAACGCGTACCGCCGAGAGGGAGTCCAGCCCGAGGTCGGTCAGCGGCGCGTCGGGGTCGACGCGGTCCTCGCCGTACCCCATGACATGGGCGACACAGAGCCGCAGCCGGTCGACGGCGGAGAGCCCGTGCCGCAGGGGCACGCGGTCCGGGGGCAACGGCGTACGACCGGGTTCTTCTCCGGCCCAGAACCGGACATGGCGCCAGCGCGCGACGGGGACGTCGACGATCCGGGCCCCCGGGTTCAGCCCCTCGCGGGGGGCCGTCACCGGGACACCGCGCACCAGGAGCCGGGCGAGCGAGGAACGGAAGGCGAGCGCGTCGTCCGTGTCCCTGCGCAGCGTGGGCAGGACGAGCACGTCCGCTCCGGCCCTGCCGCCGGCCTGCGTGCCGCCGCCCAGCGTCTCGGTCAGCGTGTCGGTCAGCGGGTGCAACTGTGTCGGATGCGGCGAGACCTCGACGAAGACCCGGTGGCCGTCCTCGGCCGCCGCCCGGACGGCCTGGGTGAACCTGACCGGCCGGCGCAGGTTGGCCACCCAGTACTCCGCATCGCAGGGAGCGTCCGAGCGCGGGTCGTCCATGACCGTGGTGTAGCGCCGGCAGCGGGTGTCGGTGTGCCGTACCGTGCCGAGATCCCAGGCGAACTGTCCGAGGAGCGGGTCCACCGCGGACGAGTGACCGGCCGCGGTGACCCGCAGCGAACGGGCGAACCCGCCCGCCGCGGTGACATGGGCGATCAGACCGTCCACGTCCTCGGCCGAACCGGTGACCACGCTCTGCACGGGTGAGGAATGCACCGCGACACGCAGTGTGGGAAAGTCCCGGGCCGCCACGCCGAGGGCATCACCCGGCCGGTCCACGACGGCCATCGCACCACCGGCGAGACCCGCCAGCAGCCGGGACCGGATCGTGATGACGTGCGCACCGGTCGACTCGTCCAGGGCGCCCGCCACCACGGCGGCCGCCACCTCGCCCATCGAGTGCCCGATCACCGCTGCGGGCTCCACCCCGTACGCGCGCCACAGCTCGGCGAGCGCCACCTGCACGGCGTAGAGGACGGGCATCACCACGTCCGGCGTGGCCAGTTCGGCCTCCGGCAGCAGCAGATCGTGCAGCCGGAGCCCTGCGTGCTCCGCCAGCAGCGTGGCCATCCGGTCGATGGCGGCCGCGAACACCGGTTCCGTGGAGAGCAGTCCGCGGGCCATGCCGGGCCACTGCGAGCCGTAGCCCGAGAACACCCACACCGGCCCTCGTCCGCCAGGCGGCGCGCCGCTGCCGGTGTGCAGCCGCGCGTCCGGGTCGCCCGACGCGTAGCGGGTCAGCGCCGTGGCGATGTCCTCCTTGCCGCGCGCCACCACGGCGGCCCGGTGACGGCCCCGGCCCGTGCGGCCGGCGAGGGTGCGGGCGACGTCCGCGGGGCGCGCGGTACGGCCGCCGGGCGTGGCGAGCCACTCGGCCAGTTCGCCGGCGTGGGCACGCACCCGGTCGTCGGACAGGCCGTCGAGCAGCAGGACGACGGGCCGTTCCCCGGTCGCCCGCGCCGGCGGACGGGGTCGGTGTTCGGCGAGGACGACATGGGCGTTGGTGCCTCCGAAACCGAACGCGGAGACACCTGCGGTGGCCGTACCCGAGTAGCGGGGCCACGGTTCGGTCCCGGTCACCACCCGCAGTCCCAGCGCGTCCAGATCGGCATGCGGCCCGGGCTTCGAGAAGTGCAGCTGGCCGGGGATCTCACCGTGGTGCAGGGCCAGTACGGTCTTGATCAGACCCGCGATCCCCGCGGCCGCCTCCAGGTGTCCCAGATTGGTCTTGGCCGATCCGATGAGCAGCGGCTGATCGGCAGGCCGCCCGGACCCCGCCCCGAGCGCGTGGCCCAGCGCACCCGCTTCGATGGGATCACCCAGCGCCGTGCCGGTCCCGTGCGCCTCCACGTAGTCCACCGTCGCGGGCGTGGTGTGCGTCCCGGCCAGGAGAGCGCGCTGCGCCCGCGCGTTGGGCGCGGTGAGCCCGTTGGAACGCCCGTCGGAGTTGACCCCGGTGGACCGGATCACCGCCAGTACACGGTCCCCGTCGCGCTCCGCGTCGAAGAGCCGCTTGAGGACGACGACGCCGCAGCCCTCACCCCGTACGATCCCGTCCGCCCCGGCGTCGAACGCCTTGCAGCGGCCGTCGGCCGCCAGAGCTCCCGCACGCTGGAAGCCCAGCGTGACGGCGGGCGAGAGCAGCAGGTTGACGCCTGCCGCCAGTGCCGTGTCGCTCTCGCCGTGCGCCAGGCTCCGCACCGCATGGTGCACGGCGACCAGCGAGGACGAGCAGGCGGTGTCGACGGACATGCTCGGCCCGCGCAGGTCCAGCAGGTAGGACAGCCGGCCGGAGGTGACACCGAGAGCCGACCCCGGAGCGGTCCAGGCGTCCACCGAGGCCAGATCCGCGGTGGTGAGATGGGCGTACTCGTTGCCACTGATCCCGACGAAGACCCCGGTACGGGTCCCCGTGAGTGAGGCGACGGGCAGCGCCGCGTGGTCCAGGGCTTCCCGGGCCACCTCCAGGAGCATCCGCTGCTGCGGGTCCATGGCCGCGGCCTCGTGGGAGCCGATTCCGAAGAACTCCGCGTCGAAGCCCGCGATCCCTTCCGTACCGGTGGCCGGTGCACCGTCGACGGGCGGGCCGTTCAGGAAGGCGCCGTGCCTGCTGATGTCCCGAGGCAGGGTGCAACCGTCGCCCACGAAGGGATCCCAGCGTCCCTCCGGCACCGTTGTGACCGCGTCGCGGCCCTCCGTCAGCAAGTGCCAGTAGGCGGCCGGGGAGTCGGCGCCGCCGGGAAACCTGCACCCGACTCCGATCACGGCGACCGGTTCGTCGCCGGGCAGGGGTGTGGCCCCCGCGGGGCGGGGAGCGGAGTCCTGCTCCCCGTGCGCCAGCCGCTCCAGCAGCGTTCCGATCGTCGGTGTCTCCCAGAGGAGCGTGGGGGGCAGCCGTGTGCCCACCCGGTCGCTGAGCAGTGCGGTGAGCGCGACGGCGTCCCGCGAGGTCAGTCCGAGTTCGGCCAGGGGACGGTCGTCGGTGATCTCGTCGGGCCGGCAGTCGTACGAGCGGCACAGCTGCTCCACGATCGCGCTGCGGAGACCGTCGGTCCCGCTCATCGGCCGCCGCCTTCGCCGGTGGCGGATTCCGTCCTGGAACCCGCTCCGGATTCCGTCCCCGAGCCCGTCCCGGAGCGCGCGTCCCCCTCTCCGCCGAAGCCCCCGTCGACGAAGCGCGCACGGCTCGCCGCCCGTGCCACCTTTCCGCTGGTCGTACGGGGCACGGAGCCCGGCGGCACGAGCACCAGCCTGCCCAGCCGCAGCCCGTGACCCGCGGAGACGGCGGCGCGTGCCGCCCGCTCGGCGGCACGCGTCTCCGAGGCCGACGGTTCGGCGTTCCGGCGGTGCTCCGCCACGACGACGAGTTCGTCGGCCGTACCGTCCGCACGCGGGACACAGAACGCGGCCAGCCGGTCCCGGCGCACCGCGTCGACGGCGGACTGCACCGACTCCTCGATGTCCTGCGGATAGTGGTTACGGCCGTCCACCACGATCAGGTCCTTGAGCCGTCCGGTGACGAGCAGCCGGCCGTCGTGCAGCGCACCCAGATCACCGGTGCGCAGCCAGCCCCCGCCGTCCTGCCCCGCGCCCGTGCCGAAGGTCTCGGCGGACAGGCCGGCGCGCTTCCAGTAGCCGAGACCTATGTTCGGCCCGCGCAGAAGGATCTCGCCGACCCGGTCGGGTCCGAGCACCGCGCCGCCCGACGGATCGGCGATGCGGAGCTCCTGGCCGGCCGGTGTACCGCACGAGATGAGCCGCGTCACCGGCTCACCACCAGGCTCCCGCAGCTCGATGCGCCCGTCGGCGAGCGCCGGCGGGTCGCATGTCACCGTGGTCGGCGCCCGCTCGTACGTGTCCGTCGTGACGAATACGGTCGCTTCCGCCAGCCCGTACGCGGGGCAGTGCGCACCCGGCGACAGACCGGCCGGGGCGAACGCCCGCTCGAACCGTTCGATGGTCGTGCTCCGTACCGGTTCACTGCCGTTGATGAGCACACCTACACGGTCCAGCCGTAGCTCGGCGATCTGTTCCTCCGAGGCCCGCGCCACGCAGTAGTCGTACGCGAAGTTGGGTGCGGCGCTGATCGTTCCCGGATACGCACCGAGCAGCCGCAGCCAGCGGACCGGGTCCTCCAGGAACGCCACGGGGTCCATGAGCACGGACGGTAAGCCGCCCACCACCGGGGCCGCGACGCTCAGCACGAGGCCCATGTCGTGGAACAGGGGGAGCCAGCCGACCGTCGTGCTGGACGCGGAATCCGCCCCGAAGGCGGCGATCGCCTGCCGGGCGTTGGCCACGACATTGGCGTGGCTGATCATGACGCCGGCCGGGTTCCGGGTCGAACCGGAGGTGTACTGCAGATACGCGATGTCGTCCGGAGCGGGACGGATCGCGGAGACGACGGTCGGAACGCTCCGGTCATCCGGTTCGTCCACGCGTAGGACCGGTAACCGTGGCAGGCCCTGGGCCTCGGTGAAGGCCGAGATCCGTGGGGCGGTCGCGGCATCGGAGAGCGCGCAGACGGGCTCACAGTCCTCCAGGACGGCCGCCAGCCGCCCTTCGTGGCCGGGGAGGTCCGGACTGAACATCGGTACGGCGATCACCCCCGCGTACAGGCAGCCGAGGAACGCCGCCGTGTAGTCGATGCCCTGCGGCAGCAGCAGCGCGGCACGCTCTCCCGGGCGTGCCACCGTCGCGAGCCGGCCGGCCATCGTGCGGGCGCGGGTGTCGAGCGCCCGCCAGCCCAGCGTGTGGTGCAGCCCGACGGACGAGGTGTCGGGGAAGTCCACGTAGGTGAAGGCGCGCTGGTTTGGACGCCGGGCGGCCCAGTGCCGCAGATGGTCGGTCAGCAGAGGTCCGGTGGGGGGCTGAAAGGGGGGCATGACAGCTCCAACTGCTCGAGGTCGGGGGGCAGTAGCGGACTCGGGAACGCGAGGGGAAAGCGGAATCGGATCCCTGGACGGTGCACCAGGTTCCGCCGCGATGTGACCCACGAGTAAGACGGATCGCTGACAGAACGACGGCCCGTGTCTGTCACTTCGGTGACAACGCCGCACCGGGGATTAGGCGCCGGGGACAGCAGCGGGCACCGTCACCCGGCGCGCAGAATCCGGGAATGACGGCGACGATGCCGCATGAGGAGGTGGAGCGGTGGGCCGGGGAAGACTGTGCGCGCTGCTGGGGATGGCGGCCCTCACCGGGTTCATCACCACACTCGACAACACCGTGATCAATGTGGCGCTGCCGACCGTCCAGCGAGACCTCGGACTGACCGTCACCGACCTCGAATGGGTCGCCACCAGCTACGTCCTGACCTTCGGCGCACTCCTGCTCACCGGCGGCAGGCTCACCGACCTGCTCGGGCGCCGCCCCGTCCTCGCCGCAGGCATCGTCGTGTTCACCCTCGCGTCCGCCGCAGCGGCCCTGGCCGACGACGGAACCACACTCATCCTCGCCCGCACCGTCCAAGGCGTGGGCGCCGCACTGGTCATCCCCGCCTCCCTCGCGGTGGTGGCCGCCGACCTGCCCGCCCGGCGGCGGACCACGGCGGTCGGACTGTGGACGGCCGCACTGGCCACGGCTCTGGCGCTCGGGCCGGTCATCGGCGGATTCGTCACCGAACGGTGGGGCTGGAGCTGGGTGTTCCTGCTCAACGTGCCCTTCGGCGTACTCGCCCTGGCCCTCGTCCCCGCCGTTCCCGCCGCCCGTGCCCGCACCGGCGCGGGCCTGCTCCGACTCCTCGACCTGCCGGGCGTCGTCCTGTCGAGTCTCGCGCTGTTCCTGCTGACCTACGGACTGGTGAAGGGCGGCGAGCACGGCTTCGGGACCTCGCCGGCACCGCTCTGTCTCTGGCTGGCGGGAGCTACGGCCTGCGCCTTCCTCGTCGTGGAGGCCCGCACCCCGGTGCCACTGTTCGATCTGCGCCTGCTGCGCAGCCGCACGCTCTCCGGCGGAGCCGCCGCCCAGGTGCTGTGGGGGATCGGCGTCAACGGGGTCTTCTTCTTCACCGCGCTCTACCTCCAGCGCGTGCTGGACTTCTCACCGACCGGGGCGGGGCTGGCCTTCCTTCCACTCGCGCTCGCCCTGCTCCTGGTCACCCCGTTCGCCGAGCCCGCCGCGCGGGCCGTCGGTGCGCACCTGTCCATCGCCGCGGGCCTTGCCCTGGTGGCGGCCGGGCTCTGGTGTGTATCAGGCACCGGCCCGCAGGCGGACTACTGGGACCTGCAGCCGGGGCTGCTGGTCATCGGAGCCGGATCGGCCCTGACCGCCCCGCTGACGGTACGGTCCGTCGCCGATGTGCCCACGGCCCGGACGGGCATGGCTTCGGGACTGATCAGCGCGGCCCGTGAGGTCTCCGGGGTGTTCGGTGTGGTTCTGGTCGGAGTCGTCCTGACCCGCACCGAGCGCTCCGCCCTGCGCGGCGGTGCCGACCCGGTCGGTGCGTTTGTCGACGGTTACGACGCCGGGCTGCGACTGGCCGCGGGCTGCGTCCTGCTCGGAGCTGTGATCACGGCTGTCACCCTGCGTCGGCCCGGCCGCCACCGGCTTCCGGGGCACCGTCGTGCCGCACGTGCGCGCAAGGCGCACGTGGTCCGTGCCAGATAGCGGCGACGCGGCGGCTCCCTGTCACCCGGGCGACAAGAGCGAGGCACGCGGCTGTCCGCCGCTGACTACCAGCCCTCCTTACCGCTCCGTAACTTGGCTGACTGTCAACAACGGCTCGTGGTAGCCGGTCGGACAGACGAAGGAGTATGCCGTGCGTAGAACCGGGGCGAAACGCAACAGGGCACCGGCCGTCGTGGTGATGACGACAGCACTCGCGGCCGTGGTCGCGGTGGTGCCGGCACAGGCCGCAGGGGCGGCCGAGCCTGCCGGCCGGGTACCCGCACAGGTCACGTGCGACGCCGCGGACAGCCAGATCTACCGGCCGTCGGCCGAGGTCCCCGCCGAACCCGGCCAGGTGATCGCCTGCCGGCCGGTCACCCTGCCCCACGTCCCCGGCAACATCCCGCAACGCGCCTGGAAGGTGCAGTACAGCTCCACGGACAACGAGGGCAGGCCGGCAGCCGTCTCCGGCACGGTGATCGTGCCCACGGCACAGTGGACGGGCAGCGGCAGCCGCCCGATCGTCGCCTTCAACCCCGGCACACTGGGCCTCGGTCCGCAGTGCGCGTTCTCCAAGCAGCTCGCCGGAGCCTTCCAGGACGAGTACGAGGGCGAGAACGTCGCGGCGCTCCTGAAAGCGGGGTACGCGGTGGCCGCCACCGACGGCGCGGGCTACCTCGACGGGCAGACCCACCCCTACGTATCGGGCCTCGACGCCGGACACGCCCTCCTCGACATCGCCCGCACCGCACCCGTCGTACCGGGAAGCGGCCTGGACGCGGGGACGAAGGTCGGCCTGTGGGGATACTCCGAAGGCGGCGCGGCCAGTCTCTGGGCCGCCCAGCTCGCCGCGTCCTACGCCCCCCGCCTGAATGTCGTCGGCGACGCGTCCGGCGGAGTTCCCGGGGACCTCAAGGTGGTCGCGAAGGGACTCGACGGCGGTCCCTTCGCCGGCTTCCTGATGGACGCGGTGGTGGGACTCGCAGCCGCCCACCCGGCCATGCCCTTTACCGAGCTGCTGAACGAACAGGGCAGGAAAAGTGTGGAGAAGGCCACCTCCAACTGTCTGGTGGGCACCATCACCTCGCTCGCTTTCCAGAAGGTGCAGGACAACACGAAGAACGGCCTGAGCCTCGATCAGATCTACGCGCTCAAGGACAGCGACGGCCGGAGCTGGGGCCAGGTTCTCGACGCGCAGAAGCTCGGCACGCAGATCGGCCGCAAGGGCTCCGGCGCCACGTACGAAGTGGGCTTCCCGATCCTGCAGTACCGAGGCGTGCTCGAAGAGGTGATCCCCACCGAGACACAAGACGCGACCCGCAGGGCGTACTGCTCCGCAGGCGTCACCACGCGGTGGGCTCTCTACCCCGGCGAGCACCTGACCACCGATCAGCTCGCCGTCAGGGATGTCGTGTCCTGGCTCGGCGCCCGGTTCGACGGCAGGCCCGAGTACGGCAACTGCCTCCTGCCCTGAGAGACGTTGCGAACCACACACCGGACGGCACGACCGGGGCCCCCCTTGTCACCGAGATGACAAGAGGCGGGCCCCGGTTCTGTCCCACGACTACGAGCTTCCGCCCCCGCCGTGGCGGTATCTTCACCGGAGCTGTGTCCCCCACGCGCAGAGGATCCCACTCATGGTGAACGGTTCGCGGCAACCGGCCGACGAGACGGCGGACACGGCGTCCCCCGAGGCATTGGCGACCTTCCGGTCGCTCCCGGCAGGGCTTCACGACCATCTGAGGCCGTTCTTCAGAGAGATCGCCAACGAAGTCGTCCAGGCGATCCGCAAGGAGATCCACGAGTACCACCGGCCACGCGACGACACCTACAGCCACGTTGTCCACCGAGGCGTGGAGCAAGCACTCGGCGGGTTCCTGGCCAGAATGGCCGAACCCGATACGGACTGGGAAAAGGTCAAGGCCACCTACCACCGCATCGGCAGGGGCGAGGCGGACGAGGGCCGCAGCCTGGACTCGTTCCAGGCCGCGCTGCGACTCGGCGCACGAGTCACCTGGCGCAGGATCAACGCACTCGTCGACGCCGAGGTGCTGCCCCGCCATGTGTTAGCCACCTTCGGTGAAGCACTGTTCCTGCATCTCGACGAAATGGCCGCTGCGACGACCATCGGTTACACCGAGGCCAGGCTGCACGCGGCGGGCGAGCTCCAACTGCGCCGGACACGGCTCATCGACTTACTGACGGGCGAGCCGGCGGCATCAGTCGAAGCGATCACCGACCTCGCCCACATCGCCCAGTGGCCCGTCCCGCGTGAACTCGCGGTCGTGGTCGTCGATCACGCACGCATACCGGACTCGGCTCGCCCCATCCTCCCACCGGAATTCCTCGCATGCTTCGACGCGCAGCCCGGCGTCATGGTCCTCCCCGACCCCGACCGGCCCGGCAGGGTCCGGGCCATCGGCGCGGTGCTGAACGGATTGCGCGCCGCCGTCGGCCCGACCGTCGCACTCGACGAGGGGGCCCGCTCGCTGCGATGGGCTCTGGACGCCCTGTCGCTCTCCCAGCGCGGCGTCCTGCCCGGCACCGGAGTGATTCGGTGCACGGACCATCTGGCCACCCTGTTGCTGTTCCGCGACGAAGCGCTGGTCGACGCGATCGCGCGCCGCCGCCTATGGCCGCTCGATCAGGTGCGTTCTCCACAGCGCGAACGTCTGGCGGAAACGCTGCTCTGCTGGCTCCAGTGCGGTCACAACGCCAGCGAGGTCGCCGAGCAGCTGGCTGTGCATCCGCAGACGGTGCGCTACCGTCTGCGGCAGTTGGACGAGGTGTTCGGCGACCGACTGCACAACCCGGCGGCGCAGTTCGAGATGCAGCTGGCCCTGCGGGCGATGAGCCTGCGCCCCGCCGCGTGACCTGGTGCTGCCCGTTCCATGAGACCCCGCCCCTGCGATCCGGGCCGCAGTGTCCTCTCGCGAGGCGGAGGGGGGAGGCCGGGCATCTCGGATCGCGAGGTCAATGGCCGGGAGGCCGGGGCCGCAAAGTTGTACTGGCGCGTATCACCAGGCGATGCGGGGCCGTGAGGTCCGAAGGAGGAACTTCGTTGTCCGGGCTGTAGATCCGGTCCGCCAGGCATTGCAGGGCGAGCTGAGCGATCTGCCGTTTGTCGGGGGAGACCGTGGACAGCGTCGGGTGCCCGTACTGGCCGTCTTCGATGTCGTCGAACCCGACAACCGCGAGATCCTCCGGAACCCGTACACCCCTCTGGTGTGCCATGTGTACTACTCCCAGGGCAAGTTCGTCACTGAAGGCGAATACCGCGTCCGGGACCTCACCATCCCTGTCGAGCAGGTCGGCCAGAGCCAGGGCGCCGTCCTTGCGGTGCAGAGTGTCCACGGCGGCTTCCCATTCCGGCCGGGCACTGACGCCGGCCCGCCGCAGTGCCCTGCGGTAGCCCTCGGCGCGTAGGGCTGAGGTCCCGTTGTGCAGGTGTGGCTGCAGGCCGATGGCCGCTACACGTCGGCGCCCCAGCATCAGCAGGTGTGTGGTGGCCTCGTCCGCAGCGCGAATGTTGTCGACGGCCACGTGGTCGGCCAAGCCCTGAGGGCTGCGCTCGCCGAGCAGTACGATCGGCAGAGACCTCGCGGTGGACGCCAGTTCCTGAGCGGTCAGCGCCCACGGACTGATGATCAACCCGTCCATCACGCGTCCGCCGCTGCCGGTGAGCAACCGGCGTTCCGCCTCGGCGTCGCCCAGTGTCTGATCGATGATCACGGTCCATGAGCGTTTCCGCGCCTCCTCCACCACGAGACCCGCGAGCTCCGCGAAATAGGGGGAGTGCAGCTCCGGAATGGCCAGGCCGATGATGCCGGTGCGACCGGCCCGGAGGCTGCGTGCGGCGAGGTTCGGCCGGTAGCCCAGTTCGTCGATCGCTTCCTGGACACGCCGACGAGTGTCCTCCGCGACCCGCGCGGAACCGCTGACCACGTTCGAAACGGTGCGTGCCGAGACCCCGGCGCGGGCGGCTACATCTTTCAGGCTGCTGCTCACCACGCCATCCTGGCATGCCGCCGGCAGGAATCAAGATTCTCGAACACCACTATTGCAACGTTGCATTCATCGCTGCAGTATGTCGGGGACAGTCTGCTGCAAGGAGCCGCGCATGAGCCCGCACACCCACCCCACCCACCCCGCAATTTCCCTGGCCGATCTCGACGTGGACGTGACCACCGAGGTCGAGGCTCTGTACTCGCTCGGTATCACGGCGCGCAAGGGAGCGTTCGGCCCGGAGTGGGCCGACCGGTTGCGTGAGGACATCGAGTCCGCCTTCCAGGAAGCCCTGACCCGGCCCGGCGGCACCGTCGGACGCGGCCCACACCGCTACTACGTGGAGATCCATCCCGAGCAGTTGCGCGGCTTCGTCGATCTCGTCGACCACCCGTGGGTGCGCTCGGTCTGTGAGGCGGTGCTCAGCCCCGGCTATCGCATCGTGGAGCTCGGCTTCGACGTGCCGCTCGAAGGTGCCGTCAACCAGCCCTGGCATCGGGACTTCCCCCTTCCCGAGGAGACCCGCGCGGAGCGGCGGCTGACCTCCTTGGCCTTCAACGTCACCGCCGTCGACACGGAGGAGGACATGGGTCCTTTCGAGATCGCGCCGGGAACCCAGTGGGATGACAGTCCGGAGTTCGGACACGGCATGTTCCCGCCCCGGTCCCACTACCCGCGCTATGAGGAACGGGCCGTGCGCAAGTACCCGCAGCGCGGCGACATCTCAGCACGTAGCGCCCTTACCATCCACCGCGGTACGAGGAACGACTCCCCGAAGTCCCGGCCTGTGCTGGTTCTGGGTGTGGACGGTCCCGAGGCCACCAACGGCGATCGGCATGACGCTGCTGTGACCCGTACCTACTGGGAGGCGCTGCCCGAGCGCGTCCGGCGCCATCTCGACTGCCCGGTCGTCGACCAGCTGGTGCCGATCACTCAGAAGCACACCATCGAGGGGCTCGTCATGGGCGATGCCTGAACTGACATCGAGGCGGGGACACGACCGTGTGCTCGCCGGCTGAGTTCGTCGCCTGCCGCATCGGCGGCCACGCTCAGCACGGCGCTGACGTCCCAGGCGTCGGTCTGCTCAGTCGCTCCCTCGATCCACGCCGTGGTCGCCCGCAGGAACCGCTCCGGCGGAAGTGGCTCGGCGGCCTGCAGAGGGTCGACCAGAAGCAGGGCGAAGATCTCGGGGAGCCGGGCGGCCGGCTCGGCCCGCACCTCACCCAACGGCCGCCGACGTCACCAGCCCCCGTCCGGCCGGTTCAGCTCCCGTACCTCGCGGACCTTTCCCACCACGGCCCGGCCCGACCGTCGTTGGACGCTGCGACCAGATGGCCGCCGGGCCGTGCCGGAGCAGAGGGCAGACGGGGCGAGGTAGTAGGTCTGGACGGGCTCGGAGAGGGCAGACGGCGAGACGCCGGGGTAAGCCCGGTCCCACGCGCAGCCGAGGGTCATTGAGACGACGGGACACCCATGCCGACCGACACACCGGAAAGACCCACAGCCGTCTCGGGGGAGCGTGTCTCCGCCACGCCGCCCCATCCCGGGGCGCGCACTCCGTCGCTTCCCCCCCGGTCCGGAGCGGAGTTGCAGAGCGGCGCCGCGAAGAACGGCGGAGGTATGGGCCGGGCCGCAGGCATCATCGGCTCGGCGGCGGTCTGCCAGGCGGCCCTGATGGTGGGGGTCGGGCTCCTGATCACCGGGCCCGCGACCGGCGTCTGGCCACTGACGTCCGAGGACGAGATCGTCGACACGCTGGAGGGGGCCCGCACCAGCACGCTCGACACGGTGTCCCTCGTCGTGTCCGAGGCGGGCAACACGGCCACGGTCGTCGTCGGTACCCTCATTTCCTGTCTCGTCCTGCTCCTGGTCCCGCGGCTTCCCCGGTGGCGGGATGCGATCTTCCTGGCCGTCGCCGTCTCACTTCAGTCCCTGGTCTTCCTGGTCATCACCGAAGCGGTGGACCGTAACCGGCCCGATGTCGAACGGCTCGACGCCTCGCCCCCCACGTCCAGTTACACCTCCGGACACACCGGGGCGGCGACAGCCCTCTACGCCGGCCTCGCAATCCTGGTCCTGCACCGGATGAAGGGGCCGTGGCGCAGAGTTGCAGCGGCCCTGCTGCTGCTCCTGCCCCTGCTGGTGGGCATCGCCAGGATCTACCGGGGGATGCACCACCCGACGGATGTCGTAGGGGGTCTGCTCAACGGCGGGGTGTCCCTGATGATCGTCGGCCGCGCTCTGCTGACCGGACCACATGTGCCCGGCGCCGCACCTGCCGCCGCAGCTACGCACGAAGAAACGGCCCACGGCGTGCCGGCCCGGCGGGCCACCGGAAGCGTCGCGGTGGTCTTCAACCCCACTGTCACCGACGAGGCGGTCTGCGCCGGCCTGCGTCAGATCCTCGAGGACCACGGTCACCACGGAACGGTCTTCGTGCCGACCACGGCCGAGGACCCGGGGGAGGGGCAGACGGCGCACGCGATACGGGGAGGGGCTTCGCTCGTCGTGGTCTGCGGCGGCGACGGGACGATCCGGGCAGCCGCGGAGGCCCTGTCCGGCACAGGTGTCCCCCTCGCGGTGGTGCCCTGCGGCACGGGCAACCTCCTTGCCCGCAACCTCGGTCTGCCGGTGAAGCCGACGGAGGCGCTGGCCGTCGCCCTGCGCGGTGCTCCGCACCGGATCGACCTCGGGCGGATCGAGGGTGACGGCATGGCGACCGCGCACTTCACGGTGATGTCGGGCGCCGGGCTCGACGCCGTGATGCTGGAGAGGACCAGTGACCGTGCGAAGGCCCTGATCGGCTGGCCAGCCTACGCGATGGCCGGCCTGAGGGAGCTGCGCGCGCCCCGGATGCGCCTGACGGTCGGCATCGACGGAGCACGGCCCCTGCGACGCACCGCCAGGATGGTGCTCGTCGCGAACACCGGCACGGTACAGGGTGGCGCCGTCCTGGTCCCGGCCGCCCGCCCTGACGACGGCCTGCTCGACCTCATGATCCTCGACCCGCGCGGACCCGCGGGATGGCTGAGCGCCGTAGCCTCGGTGGTGCGCCGTCGGCCGGCGGGCATGACCGGCCACGCCGGGAGGTCCCCTTCCGTGGAGTACTTCACCTTTCGCCGTGCGGACGTCCGTTTCGAAACCCCGCAGCCACGCGAGATGGACGGCGACCCGGTGGCCCCGGGCCGGCGTCTCACCGTCCAGGTCAGGCCCGGCGCGCTGACCGTACTCATGCCCGAGCGAGGAGAGTGAGATGGGCACAGCCACCAGGGTCCCCCAGACCCGGGACATGGCCGGCAGCGAACTCTCCGGCGACGAGGCACTGGTCACCCTGAGGCGCTACGGCCGCTGGCCGCTGCTGCGCGACTCATTCGTCCGCTTCCGGTACGCCGACGGCTTCAGCCACTCCCGGGCGCTCGCCCTGCAGACCGTACTGGCCGTGGTGCCGCTGGTCATCGCCTTCGTCGGGCTGTCGACGGCCCTGCACACGGAGGAGCTGGGCAGAGTGGCCGAACTGACGATCCAACGGATCACGGCGGGGCCGAGCGCCGAGGTGGTCGACGACGCCCTGGACCGCAGCCGGCGCAACGCCGACGACGGGGCACAGGTCGCCCTGTGGTTCGGACTGGTCTTCTCCCTGACCAACACCACGACGGCGATGTGCCAGATAGAGCGCGGGGCCAATCGAATCTACGGGGTCGAGCGCGACAGGGTCTTCCACCTGAAGTACCTGCGGGGGCTGGTGATGTCGCTGACCGCCGGCATCCCGCTCGGCGTCGGCTTCGTAGCGATGGTGGCCGGAGGCGACATGGTGGCGGCCGTGGTCGAGGTGTACGACCTCGGTGCGGGTGCCCGGTCGGCGTGGGACCTGCTGCGCTGGCCCGCAGGCGTGGTCCTCGTACTCATCTCGGCGAGCGCGATCTTCCGCCGCTCGCCGAGACGCCGGCAACCGGGCTACACCTGGCTGGCCTTCGGGGCCGCCGTGTATCTGGTGCTCTGGACCGGGCTGACGTGGCTGCTCAGCCTCTATCTCGAGATCAGCGGTTCGTTCGACACCGTCTACGGCCCGCTCACCGCCTTCATGTCCCTGCTGCTGTGGGCCTACCTCACCTCCATCGCGCTCTTCCTCGGCCTCTCCTTCGCCGCCCAGCTGGAAGCGGTGCGGGCCAGGCGGCCAGGACCCGTACAACCCGATCCAGGAGCCTGAATGACTGCCCGACCCACTGCCCCGTTTCTGCGACGGCGACGGGAAGCCGACCGCAGATTCGGGATCCGGCTGTTCGGATCCGCAGCCGTCGCGGCGGTCGCCGCCGTCCTCTTCGGCCTCCTGCTCGTCCTGGTGGAGAGCGGGTGGCACCCACTGCGGCGCCTCGACGCTGGCGCGGCCCGGTGGCTGAACCGGACCGCCCTCGACCATCCGGCGTGGACCGGCACCCTGCGCTTCTTCTCCGACGTGGTGTGGGACCCAGTGACCCTGCGTGCGGCGGTCGCCGTGCTCACCCTGTGGCTGCTGTACCGCCGTGCCTGGCGTCTGGCCGCATGGTCGGCGGTCACAGCGGTGGCCGGCGGGCTGACGGGGCTGCTGGCGAAGATCGTCGTCGAGCGGGCGAGACCGGCTCTGCCGGACCCGGTGGCGCACGCCCCGGGGTTCTCCTTCCCCTCCGGCCACGCGATGACGGCCACGACCTCGCTCGCGATCCTTCTGCTCGTCCTGCTACCGCTGGTGCGTCGCGGGCTGCGCCCCGTGTTGTGGGCCGTGGCGGCGGTCTCGGTACTGGGCGTCGGCTTCACCCGCATCGCGCTGGGCGTCCACTGGTTCAGTGATGTGGTCGGCGGCTGGATGCTCGGGCTGGCTGTGGTGGCGCTGACCGGATGGTCCTTCGAGGCGTGGCGCGCGGACGCGGGCCTCGGCCGGACCGGCGTGGCCGAGGGCCTGGAACCGGAGCTGAGCGGCGACGATCCCGAGGCGATCGACCCCGACCGAACCTGACCGGTCGAAGGCGGACGGCTGGTGCACCTTCGGGACCGGCCCGCCGAGTGGGGTGGTGCTTCCCTGGCGGTGGAGCCGGCGGAACACATGGGTGGAAGGATTCGCTATGAGTTGACCCGTCAGACGCTGTGCGGTGGGGCGCCGCTGCACACTTGCCCTCTCAGCGGTCGCTTGCGCCCCGTGGGTAGGGCGCTGCCGCACGACAGCTGGTCGACCGACCTCCGCTGTTCGGAGAGGGTGCAGGCACAGTTCAAGCTCGGATCCGGGCATCGTTGCGCTTGCGCACCGCAGGTTTTCCTTGTACGCGGCCGAGGCTACCGCCCCCCCAGCGCGCACAGGGTGACGAGCTGGGGGAGCCCGAACGGCTTCGTGAGGCTATGTCGTCGGCCGAGGGCTCCCGAGAGCAGGTCGTACCCGCAGGGAGCCGGACCAGGAGCCGGCGAGAGCGGTTCGTGTGCTTGCGGAGGGTTGAGCAGGCAGCGCCATGCGCTCGGGCGGCCGCGCGACCAGTTCGTTTCACCCGGCCGCGGCTCGTTCGGGAGTGGAGTCGTCAGGTGGGGACGGTGCGCCCGTCCCGCATCTCGATCACCCGGTCCGCGAAGTGCCGTACAACCGCCCGGTCGTGGCAGATGAACAGGTAGCCGAGGCCCAGCTCGTCCTGGAGATCGGCGAGCAGGTTCAGCACGCCGGCCCGCACGGACGCGTCGAGTGCCGAAACCGGTTCGTCGAGGACGAGCAGCCGCGGTCCGGAGGCGAGGGCGCGGGCGATTCCGGCCCGCTGGCACTGGCCGCCGGAGAGTTCGTGCGGGCGCCGGTCCCCGTACGACGGGTCGAGGCCGACCCGGTCGAGCAGTTCGGCCACGCGGGCGGGTCCGTCGGCCGGGTTCCATCTGCCGTGCACCTTCAGCGGTTCGGCCACCGCGTCGCGGATGCGGTGGCGGGGGCTGAGGGAGCCGTAGGGGTCCTGGAAGACCGGTTGCATCCGTGGGCGCAGCGGGCGTAGTTCGCGTTCCGTCAGGGGGGTCAGCTCCCGTCCCTCGAAGCGGACCTGCCCGGCGTCGGGACGGCGTAGCTGGAGCACCGCGAGGGCCGTGGAGGACTTGCCGCACCCGGAGGGGCCGTTGAGGGCGAGTGTCTCGCCGGCGTCCAGCGCGAAGGAGACATGGTCCACGGCGGTGACGGGTCCGTAGCGGACGACGAGATCGCGGACGTCCAGCAGGGGGTGGTTCATACGGACCTCCGGAGGGGGTCGGGCACGTCGGCGGCGTGGTGGCAGGCGACCAGGCGTCCGTCCACAGCGCGCAGGTCGGGTTCGCGGCTGTGGCACGGGTCCGTAGCCTGCGGGCAGCGCGGCGCGAAGGCGCAGCCCGGCCCCAGGGCGTCCGGCGCGGGCGGGGTGCCGCGGAGGACCGGCAGCCGGCGGCGCCGGGGGCCGTCCTGCGGGAGCGAGGCCAGCAGGCCCGCCGTGTACGGGGCGCGGGGGCGGCCGAGGACCTGTCGGGCCGGGCCGAGTTCAGCCGTCCGGCCCGCGTACATCACCAGCACGCGGTCCGCGTGCTCCCGTACGACGTCCAGGTCGTGGGTGACGAGTACCAGCGCGGCGCCGATCGCTTCCCGCTGCTCGGCGAGCACCCGCAGGACCTGCTCGCGGCGCTCCTCGTCCAGCGCGGTGGTCGGCTCGTCCGCGACGACGACATCGGGCTCGTTGACCGTGGCCATGGCGATCACCGCACGTTGTCGCATTCCGCCCGAGAACTCATGGGGGTAGGCCCGTGCCCGGCGCGCGGCGTCCGGTATACCGACCCGGTCCAGTGCCGCCACGGCCCGGGCCCGCGCCTCCCTGCGGGACACGCGCCGGACCGACCGTACGGCGGCGGCGAGCTGGTCGCCGACAGGGTGGACGGGGGAGAGGGCGGACAGGGCGTCCTGGGGGACGAGGGTGATCCGGCGCCCGCGTTCGGCGACCGCATCCGTGGAGTCCCGCAAGCGCACGCTGCCGCCGACGGTCGCGCCCCGCGGCACCATGCCGAGCAGTGCCCGGGCGGTGAGCGACTTGCCCGCGCCCGACTCCCCGACGAGAGCGAAAACCTCGCGCGGGCGGACATCGAAGGTCAGTCCGCGTACCGCCTCGACCTCGCCGAACGAGATCCGCAGGTCACGGACCGACAGCAGTGCTTCGGACTGCATGGGCGGACTCCTTTCGTACCGTACGGCCGGTCGTGCGCCGGCTTCCCCGGTCCTGCGCGTATGCCGCGCCCGACACGGCCAGTCCCGCCAGCAGGGCCAGTGCGGCGGCCGGGGCGAGGGCTGCCCAGGGGGCGCGTTCCACGTAGGCGCGGGATTCGTCGAGGAGCAGGCCCCACTCGGGGGTGGGCGGCTGGGCGCCGAGGCCGAGGAATCCCAGGGACGCCAGGGCCAGGGCGATACCGGGCAGCCGCAGCAGGGCGTGCCGGGCGACCGGGGCGGCGACGGACGGGAGGACGTGCCGGGTGAGGATCCACCACGGTGGTGCGCCTATGGCGCGTTGGGCGGTCAGGAACGCCGACGCCCGTATCTCCTGCACCAGCGCCGCCGCATGCGCTGCCAGGGGCGGCCAGGAGATCAGCGCGACCGCGAGGGCCGCTCCGCCGGTGCCGGGACCGGCTGCCGCCGCGACCAGGATCCCGACGATCACCGGCGGCAGCGCGTTGGCGATGTCCGCCGCGCCCGCCGCGATGCCCGGCAGGAACCCGAGGGCCAGGGCGAGGGCCAGACTCAGCAGGCACACGGCCGCCGCCGTGCCGACCGTCGACGCGGCCCCGTGACCGAGCCGGGCCAGTACGTCGCGGCCGAGCCCGTCGGTGCCCATCGGGTTCGACCAGGAGGGCGGGGCCAGCCGAGCCGTGGTGTCGACCGCGTACGGGTCGCGGAGCAGGCCCCAGCCGATCGCGGTCAGCAGGAGAGCGCCGAGGGCGGCCGGGATCGCCGGGTGAGCCCGGACAGGACGGGCCGGCGGCAGCGAGAGACCGGCGTCACGCAGGGCGGGACCCAGCAGCCGGCGTCGTACGAGGACGGCCAGCGCCCCGGTGATCAGGCCCAGGGCGAGCAGGGCGAGGACGGCTCCCTGGAGCAGCGGTAGATCCTGGGACTTGGCCGCGCCCAGCGCGGTACGTCCGATGCCGGGCACCGCGAAGACGGTCTCCACGGCGACCGCGCCACCCGTCAGGCCGACGGCGACCATCCCGAACTGCGGTACCAGCGGAGGCAGTACGCGACGGAGCGCGGCGAAGGCGACGCGGGTGCGGCTCACCCCCGCTCCCCGCCACAGCTCCACCCACCGTTCGTCCAGTACGGCGGGCAGCGCGTCCGCGACGAGCCGCCCGAGCAGGCCGCCCGCGGGAACGCCGAGCGCGAGGGCGGGCAGGACCAGGTACTCGGGACCCTGCCAGCCGGACGTCGGCAGCCACCCCAGCCACACTCCGCACACCAGCAGCGCCACGGTGGCCAGGAGGAACTCCGGCACGGCGGCGGCCATGGCGGCGAACGCTCCTGCCGACCCCCGCCCCCGCACCAGTACGGGTGCTACCAGGGCCACGGTCAGCAGCAGTGCCACGGTGAGAGCGGCGGCCATCAGGCCCAGCGACACCTGGAGTCCGGAGACGACGGACGGGAGGATGTCCGTGCCCGACACCCAGGAGGTGCCGAAGTCACCGCCCAGGAGCCCGGTGGCCCAGTCGCCCAGCAGGGAGAGCGGGCCCGCGTCCAGGCCGAGGTCCTGGCGGATCGCGGACAGGGCCTCCTCGGTCGGCTCCTGTTCGGCGGACCTGGCGCGCAGCACGGTCAGGGCCGGGTCCCGACCGGAGAGCCAGGGCAGCAGGCCGACAGCGGCCAGCGCGGCGGCGAGGGAGAGGGCGCGGGTCACCCCCGCTGCGGTCGGCCTCACTTGAGGTGGGTGTCAAGCGTGACCAGTTCCCGCTCGCGCGGGTCGTGGGCCGCGCCGGCCACGTCGGCGGCGTCGCCCTGGATCACGCGCTCGTGGAGCATCGGCACGGCCGCGTCGGTGGCGAGCACCGCGGCCTCGGCGTCGACGACGGCTCGCCGGCGGGCGTCACCGGTCGGCGTCGCGCCCGCCCTGCTCAGGGCCTTGTCCACGGCCGGATCGGCGAGCTGCGGAATGTTGAACGAACCGTCGGAGGCGAAGTCGCTGTACAGGTACGCGGCCGGGTCGCCGGAATCGAGGACGGTGGCCCGGGAGAGGATGAACGCGTCGAACGCGCCGGTCAGGGCGTCGGACTCGATATTGGCGTACTCGCGGACCTCCAGCTTCACCTTGAACCCGGCCTTCTGCAGCTGCTGTTGCAGCGCGGCGGCCACCTCCGGAAGTTCGGCCCGGTCGGTGAACGTACCGATGGTGATGCTCTTCCCGGCCGGATCACCGGACTTCGCGGGGCGCGCCGGCTCGCGCAGGCCGGCCGCCCACGGCAGCGCGGGCCCGAGCAGCCCCTCCGCCACGTCGGCCCTCCCCTCGTACACGCCCTTCACGATCGACTCGGCGTCGATCGCCTCCCGGGCCGCCGCCCGCAACGCCGGGTCCTTGAAGGCGCCCCTCTCCGTGTTGAGGTACAGCGTGTTGGTGCGCGGCATCGGGACCTCGGTGATCAGGTCCCTGTCCAGCAGCGCGGCCTGCGAGACGGGCACCGCCTCGACGATGTCGGCCTCGCCACTGCGCAGGGCGGCGGCGCGGGCGGTGCCGTCGGGCACGAACGTCACGTCGATGCCGGGAGCCTTGGCCGTGCCGCCCCAGTAGTGGTCGTAGCGGTCGAGGGCCGCGGAGGAGGTGCCGTCGACCTCGGTCAGTTCGAAGGGACCGGTGCCGGCACCGACCGGATTCACCGTCTTCCCCCTGTACGCCTTCGCCGCGAGGATCGACAACTGCGGGGAGCTGAGCCGCTGCGGGACCAGCGGATCCTCGTCGGCGGTCGTGACGAGTACGGTGCCGGGTTCCCCTTCCTTCACGGTCAGTTCGACGCCGTCGAGTATCCGGGGCTTGGGGGAGGCGCCGGCGGCCTCGGTGAGGGAACGGACGACGGCCTCGGCGGTCAGCCCGGTGCCGTCATGGAAAGTGACGTCCTCGCGGAGGGTGAAGGTCCAGTTCCGGCCGGACTGCTTCCACCCGGTGGCCAGCGCGGGCTCGGCGTCGCCGTCCGCGTTCAGTCTCACGAGCGTCTCCGCCGTGGACCAACGGGACAGCTTGAACGCGTCGTCGGAGAGCGGGGACAGGCCCGAGCGCGGCGGCTGCATCATCGCGACGCGGAGGCGCTCGCCCGCGCCGGCGCCGGTGGCCTCCGTAGACGCGAAACAGCCGGTGAGCAGGGCGGAGGCGGCGAGGACCGCGGGGAGGAGCAGGGGACGGGACGGGACGTACACGGTGTCACTCCGAGTAAAAGGCAGGCCAGAAGTCGAGCGTGTGACGACCGTAGCATGATGATAATCATTTTCAGATGAGGGCCCTTCTCGCGGCCCCTCCCGCGTGACACCCGCACCTGCTTCCCGCTTCTCACGACCACAAAGCGGGCCCGGCCCCCGGGTGTCGTACGAGACAGTGGGGGCCTAGTTCCGAGGGCCGGGTGAAGCCGGACAGGGCGAGGGTCAACTCGAACTCCGCGACGAGGCGTCGCGGCGCACCAGCCACAGCCTGACCTGGTGGGGCAGGGCCAGGACCAGGTTGTGGGCGTCCACCCGCTTGCCCTGCCAGGCGGTGGGTGCGCCGGGCCAGTCCGTCACCCAGCCGCCGTCGGAGGAGTTCCGGATCGTCAGCCGGCCGTTGAACGCTCCTGCTTCGTTGTCCCAGCTGATCCGTGCGCCCCGCGCCACGACGAACGGCGTTTCCAGCGCCGCCCGTTCGACGAGCAGGACGTCCTGCCGTGCTGTCGAGTGGACGGCGCGCCTCCCGTCCGCCGTCCTCATCAGCCGCCAGTCCTCGACCACCTTGCCGGGGCTCACGTCAGGGACCGAGTGGATCCGCACGGCGGCGAAGGTGCCGCTGATCACCCCGACGACGGCCCCGGCGCAGACTCCGATGAGAGTGCAGGCGACGAAGCCCCGCAGCAGTCCCCGGGCGAAGCCCCGCAATGCCGTGGCCGGCGGGACGTACACCCCGGTCGGGCGGTCGGGGCGCCCGGCGAGGAGCAGCACTAGGCCCGCGACGAGGCAGGTCACCGCCGTGACCTGTTCGCCGGTGTAGCCGTAGATCGCCAGCCCGGCGAAGACGGCCACCGCGCCCAGCGCGCGTACGGCCTGCGGACCGATGGGGCTGCCGACCCACGGCAGGCTGAGTGGACCGGGGCGACGGGAAAGGCCCGCGACCGCGAACATCATGGACAGGATCAGGCCGAAGCAGCAGCCGTTGAGGTACCAGGCGGGCCCCGCGGCGTCCTCGTCACCTCCCTCGCGTACGAGCACGACAGCCAGCGTCACCAGCGCGCCACACGCCACCGCCAGCCCGGCCCGGCGCATCATGCGTGCCCGCCGGAAAGATGTCGTCGTCACAGCCCTACCGCGCCCGTCATCCGGTCATTGATCACCACGCTGGCACGGGGCCGGAGCCCTACGGGGTGGGAACCGCACAGGACCACCCCCACAGGTGACCGACCGGAGGGTGCACCCGCGGCGGGCAGCGCGGGCCAGGCCGCAGGGATCCCGTCGTGGTCCACGCGATGCCCCGAGGGTGCGGGCAACGAGCGGTCACCTCAACGGGTGGCCGAGCCGCCCGTGAGAGTCAACGGTCGGCGCGGGCGCTGTGACTTGACCGCGATGTGAAACTTGCAGCATGGACATGGGGCGTGAGTCGCGGTGGGAGAAGGACGCAATGACGGTGGAGATCGTTTTCGCCCTGGTGACTGCCGCCGTGCTGGCTGGGGTGATCCTTGCCGTCACCTGGACGCTCGTCCTGACCCTTGAACCCTCCGGCCCGGCAGAGAAAGGCGTATGGGCAGGGGGCGCACTGCTCGGGGCGGTAGCCGGAGTGTGGCGTCTGGTACGGGCGCTGCTTCGGTTCGACGAGCAGCGCCGAATGGGCCACTGACTACGGCCCTTCCCCTTGCGGTCGTTCCGCGAGCGCCGTCGCGGCCGCAGGGCGGCGGCCGTCGTCGCCGCGGTGACCGCGAGGTGTAGGCGCGTGTTCGGGGCAGCAGCTGTCCTCGGTGTCCATCGGGCCGTCCGGGGCGACGGCCCACCGCCGGTTCACCGAGTGCACGAGGCCAGGGTACGGGCCGAGCTCCACCGCCTGCTCCTCGGGGAATTCGGATCCCGCGGCGACCGGGACCGGTCGAGGTGCGCCAGGCCCTGATCCCGTTCGGGAAAGGCACATCTCCGATGCGGTCCCGCCGAGGACCTCGCCGCCGCGGGCCCGCCGAGCTCCACGCCGACAAGGGCTGGCACGACGAGGCCACGTGGCTCGGGCAGGATGGCCGCCGTGGCCGCGCCTCTCGCCCCGACCGAGGTCAGTGGGGTTCGGAGAACAGCGCGTCGATTTCCGGGAAGGCCATGCCTTCGGCGAGGGAGTCGTAGTCGCCGGTGCCGAGGAGCTCCTGCGCGGCGCGGCGGGCGGCAGCGTAGGCGACCTGCGCCACACCCGAGCCGAGACTGACGCGAGCCACGCCCAGGGCGCCGAGCTCGGCAACGGTCGGGGCGCCGGGGCCGGCCATGACGTTCAGCGGTACGGAGATGTCCCTGGCCAGCGCCGCGATGGTGGCGGTGTCGGTGACGCCGGGGACGAAGATGCCGTCCGCGCCCGCATCGACGTACATGTGTGCCCGGGCCAGGGTTTCCTTCAGCCGGGTGTCCGGGTCGCCGAGCCCGAACAGGAAGGTGTCGATGCGGGCGTTGAGGAACAGGTCCGCGCCTGCCCGGTCGGCGGTCTGCCGGGCCGCGGCCAGCCGCGTCGCGAGTTCTGCCGGGGGCCGGGTGCCGTCCTCGATGTTGACGCCGACGGCGCCGGCCGCGAGCACCCCGGTCACTGTCTCGGCGACGCCGGCGGCATCCGTCCCGTACCCGCCCTCGATGTCCGCGGTGACCGGAACCGCGACGGCGGCGACGATTCGGCCGACCAGTTCGAGCGCCCGGTCGCGGGTAAGGAAGTCGCCGTCCGGGGAACCCAGCGACCAGGCGACACCGGCACTGGTCGTGGCGATCGCCGGGGCGCCCGCGGCCTCGATGACGCGGGCACTCGCGACATCCCAGGCGTTGGCGAGAGCCAGGGGTGCGGATGCGGTGTGCAGGGAGCGGAAGACGTGGGCGTTGTCCGGCCGTGTGATGGTCATGGGCGCAATCAAACACCGACCGCCGCCCGCCTTCCGGCAAGAATCCGACACAGACTCGACCCCCCACCTCCGGAGTCACCCCCGAAGGCCTTCCGGAGCCGACCACCGGGCGGCCCTGGCCACCTTCTTCCAGTGGCGTGATCCGCAGACGCGGACGACGTCCGTGTCCGCTGTCCGGGCGGCTACCGGATCGCCTGTGAGCTGGAGGTCCGGGGCCCGCACAGCCTCCGCCGTCCGACACAGCTGATGAGGGAGCAAGGTCCACCTCGCGGGACACGCCGTTCCTCAGCCTGGCGTGCCGGGTTCCGCGGAGTGACGCGCATCGGAGCTGTCCGGCTGGGGGCAGAACGGCCGTGTGCGGTGAGCACGCGCCGCCCAGGACTCCGTTGGCGGGCTCACCCGGGTGCTCCCGAGCAGGCGCGCATGCCATTTCGTTGCCCGACGTGTGAGCGCGGCGAGGCAACGACCTGGCGCTCCTTCTGCCGACACGAAGGAAACGTGCACGGCCCCCTCGACAGCACGGCCCGGGGCGCGGCACAGCCACCCCCGATGGTGTACCGCACCAGGGACAACCCCCTCGCGTGGCCCACGGGGTCGCGCCGCTCTCCGACGCCCGGGCCGGGGCGTCGCGCGGCGACAGGGTGCGGGTGGCCCGACCGTGTGAAAAATGGAGCGGGGGCACATACGAGAGGCGTCCTCGAGCGGGGAGCCTCTTCATCGAAGTCGGCCACATCGTGGTCGGGTACCGACAGACCTGAGAGGTACGCCATGCCGATCTGCACCACCCGCGACGGTGTCGACATCTTCTACAAGGACTGGGGCCGAGGACGCCCCGTCCTCTTCATCCACGGCTGGCCGCTCAACGGCGACGCCTGGCAGGACCAGCTCAAGGCCGTCGCCGACGCGGGCTACCGGGGCATCGCCCACGACCGCCGCGGTCACGGCCGCTCCACCCCGGTGTACGACGGCTACGACTTCGACACCTTCGCCGACGACCTCCACGACCTGATCACCCATCTCGACCTGCGCGACGTGACCCTGGTCGCCCACTCGATGGGCGGCGGCGAGCTGGCCCGCTACATCGGCCGGCACGGCACCGACCGCATCAAGTCCGCCGTCCTGCTCTCCGCGATCCCGCCGCTGATGCTGCAGACCGCGGACAACCCCGAAGGCGTACCGCAGAGCGTCTTCGACGACATCAAGAGTGGCATCCTCAAGGAGCGCTCCCAGTTCTGGCAGGACACGGCCGTCGGCTTCTTCTCGGCGAACCGCGAGGACAACAAGGCCACGCAGGGCAACAAGGACGCCTTCTGGTACATGGCGATGGCGCAGACCATCGAAGGCGGGGTCGACTGCGTCGACGCCTTCGCGGCCACGGACTTCCACGAGGACCTCGAGAAGTTCGACATTCCCACCCTCGTCGTGCACGGTGACGACGACCAGGTCGTGCCGATCGACGCGACCGGCCGCAAGACGGCCGAGCTCGTCGCCGACGCGGAACTGAAGGTCTACGAGGGCGGCTCGCACGGCATCGCACTGGTACCGGGCGACAAGGAGAGGTTCAACGAGGACCTCCTGGAGTTCCTCAAGAAGTGAGAGGAACAGCCACAGCCCCGCCGCACCGGCAGCACCGTCGTCCTGGCAAGTCGCAGCCCCTCGCCCGCCGCACGCAGCCGCAGCGCCAGCCGGGCTCCTGCGCGGATCGGGGGAACGGGGTGAAGAGGGCGTCGAGGACGCCGGGGCCGCAGCGCCTCCCAGACCTCGCGCAGGTCCTTCCAGGCCGCACCGTCCCCGGGGGCGAACGCCTCCCAGGCTCGCGGCTGTCTCCTCCAGATCAGGGCTCAGGACGGCGCAGCGACGTCCCTCAGGGGTGGGCGAGCACCTTGGGGGCGTGGCTCCAGCTCAGTCCCTCCTCTTCCAGACACATGCCGGCCAGGACCGGGGAGGCGGCGGCAAAGGGATGGAGGCGCTGAAGAGGTCGCGTTGAACTCAGGGTCGAGCCCTCGGTCGTGGCGGACCACTCCTCCGGGCTCGTCCCGGGCCTCCAGTACCTCCACGCTCCAGCCCGCGGTCGGCCAGGAGGTTCGCCGCGACCAGCCCATTGGGGTCCGCCCCGACCACTACGGCGTCCGGCATGGCTTGCTCCGTCCTCGATGGGGGCGGCGCCCCGCCCGGCAGAGCGCCCGCCGCGTCCAGGTCGCTACCGGTTCAGGCCCCCTTCGGGCGAAGTCACCGCGCAGACGTGCGGACCGCGCCTTCCTCCCCCTGGCACAGCAGAGCGAGGCGCCTCAGCATCGCCCGGTGCCGCACTTGTTGCGCCAGGTCCAGCAAGCCGTTGTGCAGAGCGCCCCCGGCGCCGCGCAGTGGGTGTTCGTCGAGGATGATCAGTGTGTGCTCGCCCCAGGGCCGCAACTCGATCGCGATCCTCGCTGTCCCCAGCGGCCCGCTGTCCGCCTCCAGTTCCAGCACGCTGACCGGCTCGCTCCGGCGCACGACGGTCCGGTTCCGAAGGGTGAGCGGCCCGATCCTGACCTCGTACCGCAGAGCCGCCCCCAGCTCCGGCCATCGTCCCTCGTCCGGCTCGGCCCGGGACGTCCCGACGACCCAGTCCCCGTACCGCTCGACGTCGGACAGTACCGCCCAGACGTCCGCGGGAGGTTTCCTGATCAACCGGTGTCGCACGGCCATACGTGCCTCCCTCGCCAGAAGTTTCGAACCTTTCTGCGGTTCCCACGCTAGGCCTGGGAACGTACCCGCGCGCGGGGGAGCGGGCCGCTGGATCGCAACCCGCCGGGGTCCGGGGCATCCTGGATGGACGCGGGTCCGTTTTGCTGGACCGAGGTGAGGTGCCATGTCCGTATCCAGCCCCCTCGCCGGCCGGACGGCGGTCGTGACCGGTGCCGCCCGGGGCCTCGGTGCCCACATGGCCCGGGCGCTGGTGCGGCGCGGTGCCCGGGTGGCGCTGCTGGGGCTGGAGGAGGGAGAGCTGGCGCGGACGGCGGCCGAGCTGCCCGAAGGTGCTGCTCAGGGATGGGTGGTCGACGTGAGCGATGCGGCCGCGATGGAGCAGACAGCCGCGCGTGTGCGGTCCCGGTTCGGCTCGCCTTCGGTGCTGATCGGTAACGCGGGCATAGCTGCGGCCGGCCCGTTCCTGGATTCCGATCCGCGCTTGTGGCAGCGGATCATCGAGGTGAACGTGGTGGGCAGCGCGGTGACGGCACGGGCCTTCCTGCCGGACCTGCTTCGCACCCGGGGCTACTACCTGCAGGTTTCCTCCCTTGCGGCGCTCGCTCCGGCCCCGCTCATGAGCGCCTACTGCGCCTCCAAATCGGGCGCCGAGTCCTTCGCGCAGGTGCTGCGGGCCGAAGTGGCACACCGGGGCATGGGTGTGGGTGTGGCCTATCTGAGCTGGGCGGACACGGAGATGATTCGGGCCGGCGACACCTCCCGCGCCATGCGTGCCGTCCGGTCGGCGCTGCCGTGGCCGGCGTCGCGGACCTATCCGGCGCCGGAGGCCGCGGAACATCTGATACGCGGTGTCGAACGCCGCTCCGCCGTGGTCTACGCCCAGCCCTGGGTACGCGGGGTACGGCTTGCGCGTCCTTGGCTGCCGCCGCTGGTCACGCTCCGCTCCCGGCGGATGATGCGGCGCCTGGAGCGGGGCGAGGGCGTCGCATCGACCGGGCCCCTGGGCCCGGGTGGCGAGGCAGCGGTGAACAGGCCCGCTGACGGGTATCCGCCGCGCGACGGAGGCTGAAAGGCGGCTGCCGCCGCGTCGGCCGGGCGCCGGGACGCAACCCACAGGAGATGGTGGCATGACCGGATCGGCACTGATCGTGATCGACATGATCAATACCTATGAGCACAAGGACGCCGAACTCCTGCTGCCCGCCGCGAAGGTGGCGTTGCCGGGGATCGTGTCGTTGCTCGACCGGGCCCGCGGGGAAGGGGTTCCGGTGATCTACGCCAACGACAACTGGGGTCAGTGGCGCTCCCACCACGGCGAGCTGCTCGACCACGCCCTGTCGAAACCGCATGCCGCCCTCGTGGAGCCGCTGCGTCCTGACGCGGAGTCCCTGTTCATCGTGAAGGCCAGACACTCCATCTTCTACGAGACGCCTTTGAAACTTCTGCTGGCCGAACTCGGAGTGGACCGGTTGGTCCTGACCGGCCAGGTGACCGAACAGTGTGTGCTCTACTCCGCGCTCGACGCGCACATCCGTCAGGTCGGAGTGACCGTGCCCACGGATGCTGTGGCCGCCATACACCCGGAACTCGCGGAAGCCGCGCTGACCATGATGCGCCGGAACATGGGCGCGGACATCACCCTGGTCGCTGATGTCGAGTGGTGAGCCGAGCCCCCTCCACCCCATGCGGGACAGAACGCACGTAAGGCGAGCCTGGACAGGCTCGGCGCGCTCTACGCGGCGATCGGCATCGTACGGCGCGGCGGCACCGTCTCGCTCTCCGGCGTGTACGGCGGAGCCATGGACCCACTGCCGCTGCTGCGCATATTCGACAAGCAGCTCCAGTTCCGGATGGGCCAGGCGAACGTGTGGCGTTGGGTACCGGACATCCTGCCGTCGCTCACCGACGATGACGTCCTCGGCGTGGACGGCTTCGCCACCCAGCACCTGCCACTGGAGGAAGCGCCCCGGGCGTACGCCGCCTTCCAGGCGAAGCGGGACGGAATGATCAGGACCCTGCTGCGCCCCTGAGGCCAAGGCCGCAGAGAACAAGGACCGCCGCCCGGCTGACAAGCCGGGCGGCGGTCACAGGCACGATGCCTGCTGGTGGCGAGTCCTCGGAGGCATGGGAAACCGGTCACGTGGGGGAGGGTCACACCTGCGTGCCGGAGGGCGGCCGGGTTACCGGTCCGGACCGGTGATTCGCGGCGCACCGGTGGCCGACGCCTCATCAGTGCATCGGCCGGATGTCGCTCACCGTGCCTCTTCCTCCTCCTCTTCCTCCTCCGCTTCCTCGTCCTCGTCCTCGTCCGCTTCCTCCTCCGCTTCCTCGTCCGCTTCCTCGTCCTCGTCCTCGTCCGCTTCCTCGTCCTCGTCCTCGTCGTAGTCGTCGTCCTCCTCCGCATCCGGGTCTTCTACGTCCTCGTCGTCCTCGTCGTAGTCGTCGTCGGAGGCCTCTTCCTCAGGTTCCTCGTCGTCCTCTTCGGGCCCTTCGTCTTCCGGTTCGTCGTCCTCGAGCCCTTCCTCGTGGCTTCTGACAACTTCACCGTCACGGATCTCGCCGCGCCATCCTTCGACGTCCTCGTCGTCCGTCAGCGTGGCGTACCGCTGGAAGTGCTTGAGGTCCAGGCGCAGTCGGCGTCCTTGCGCACGCCAGACGTTGCCGGTCTTCTCGAAGAACCCGGACGGGGTGTACTCGACTACGGCGACGACCCGGGTCAGGTTCGAGGCCAGTTCGTGGAACGTGATGGCACCGTGCGTCGTCCCCTTGGCGCCTTCGGATGACCAGACGATGCGGTCGTCGGGAACCTGCTCCTGCACCGTGGCCTTCCAACTGCGGTTGGAGAAAGCCACTTTCAACTTCCAGTCGCTTTCGATCTCATCCGACTTGGACACACTGGTGACGCCCTTGGTGAAGGAGTTGAATTCCTCTATCTCCGTCCAGCGGTCATAGACCGCGCGCAGGGGCTTTCCGACGTCGATGGCCTCCACGATGTTGATCACCTTGGCGCTGCCGGACTTCCCACCCCCGCCACCGAAGGCGTTCTTGACCGAATCCACGGCCTTGTCCTTCAACGCGCCGGCCTTCTCGCCTACAAAGGCCTTGACCGGGCTTTCGCCGCCGAGAACTCGCTTTCCGACATTCAGGAGCCCTCCGTCCCCGCCTCCGTCGTCGCCGTCCCCAACGCCTTGCGTGAGATCCGTGAGTTTGTCGCCGACGGAGTCGAGCAGCCGCTGTCCCTTGGCCCCGACGTAGGCGGACAACTGCTCCTTGACCTGATCCAGGCCGGACGCGCTCTTGGGGTCATCCTGCTGCTTGGCCATAAGAGCTACCTCTTCCGGCTGTTACGGTTCGCGGCCTTCTTGGCTGCGGCCTTCTTGGGCGGCGGCTTTTTGGCTGCGGCCTTCTTGGGCGGCGGCTTTTTGGCTGCGGCCTTCTTGGGCGGCGGCTTTTTGGCTGCGGCCTTCTTCGGCGGCGGCTTCTTGGCTGCGGCCTTCTTCGGCGGCGGCTTCTTGGCAGCGGCCCTCTTCGGCGGCGGCTTCTTGGCAGCGGCCCTCTTCGCGGGCGTCTTCTTTGCCGCCTGACGTTTCGCCGGTCGACGGCGAGGAGGTTCCTCCTCCTCGACTTCCTCTTCCTCCTCCGGCTCTTCGTCCTCCTCCTCCTCCGGCTCCTCGTCCTCCTCCGGCTCCTCTTCCTCCGGCTCGTCCTCTTCCGGCTCCTCCTCTTCCTCCGGCTCCTCTTCCTCCGGCTCCTCTTCCTCCGGCTCCTCCTCCTCCGGCTCTTCCTCCGGCTCCTCTTCCTCCGGCTCTTCCTCCTCCGGCTCTTCCTCCTCCGGCTCCTCCTCGGTCTCGTCCTCACCCTCCTCAAGGTCGGAGGTTGCCTCAGAATCTTCTTCCTCGTTGTCCTCTTCGTCCGGCCCTGCGAGCAGGGCATCGGTCCGCTGCTGGAGGGCACCGGCGACGGCTTCGAGGTGACGGTTCGCCGTTGCCGACAGCGCCGTACGACCGGCATTCAGTACTTCACCTCGCGCCTGCTCCACCAGGGGTGCTACGGCAGGGTTCTCGGCCAGCTTGCGGACGCCCAGGGTGACGAGCTCCCGTGGATTCATGGGCAGTTGCTGTCCCATGACGAGGGAGGCGACACCGAGGGCTGCTTTCCCCTTCTTGGTCCGGCCAAGGACGTAGCCAGCCGCCACTGCGGTGGCGAGAGCGACTTTCCTATTGCTTTCCATGAGTGCCTCGAAATGCTGGGGGATGGGGGCTACGTGCTCTTCGGACGACGGGAGTGTCCCTAGAGGACTCGCTCACTCCGGCGAGTGCTGCTGTCCTCGTCGTCGCCCTCGTCATCCGATCCGAGAAGATGGACGTCGAGCACGTTGATGTTGATTTCAACGACTTCCAGACCTGTCATCGTCTCCACCGCGTCCGTCACACGGCTTCGGATCTCCTTCGCGGCGTCCCCGACGGGTTCGCCGTATTCCACGATGACGTCCAGGTCGATTGCGGCTTGGGCCTCCCCGACCTCGACTTCGACGCCCTTGCTCGGGTCGGACGACCTCGACACCCTGCCCCGCAGCGATCCCGGCTTCCGCGAAGCGCCGCCGCCCAGCGCGTAGATCCCGTCGGTCTCCCGGGCCGCGATGCCCGCGATGACGGCGACGACGTTGTCGGCGACGGTGGTCGTGCCGCGGGGTCCCGCACCGGCGCCGCCCGGGCTGAGAGGGGTGTTGCCGCTGATGTCGGTGCTGGCCATCGGAGATCCTCCAGAAAAGAGAGGGGAAGTGTCCGCGAGTGGCAAGGCGCTGTGTTCTGCGGCGAGCGCCGACCGCCATTGCGGTGCGCACTCTCATCCCAATGTCCTCCGGGCTCCGGCAAGCCGCCATTCGTGCGGATTCCGGTGGCACCCCATTCGGCTGCTCACCAGGTGCGGCACGGTCGGAGGGTCAGCAGACTGGCGAACATGCCAGAGCAGCATGCCGGGCGTGCCCGGACCTCTCGAACCACCCGTACCTCTGCGGGCAAGGAGCACCTGAGAGGAGCGGAGGAGGCGGCCGAACGTGCGTGTCAGAGCCTGGCGAGGCTGATCAGACACAAGACCGAAGGCGTCTCCGCTGTCTCGCGGACCGACGAGGGATGGCACGTCGACGTCGACGTGCTCGAGCTCCCGCGAATCCCTGACACCACCAGCCTGCTCGCCACGTACGAAGTGGACATCGACGAGGACGGCTCGCTGCTGCAGTACCGCAGAGTGCGTCGCTATCGCCGTGGTCAGGCGGACACGTGAGCGCCCGGCACCGGAGCCAATCCCGAGAGACGGTCATCCCTTGAGTACATACAGTGAGGAGGTTGTCCGCGTTCCGCGTGCCGGCAGCCTCTATGACGTCCTGGAGCTCATCCTCGACCGCGGAATGGTCATCGACATCTTCGTGCGGGTGTCCCTGGTCGGCATCGAGATCCTGAAGATCGATGCACGCATCGTGGTCGCCAGCGTCGACACCTACCTGCGGTTCGCCGAAGCGTGCAACCGGCTGGATCTGGAGAACGACGCGGGGAGCAGGACGGTGCCCGAACTGTTCGGCGGCGGCCTGACGAAAAGCGCCGACAAGGCCGGGGCGAAGAAGGCCGCGCATTCCGTGGGCGACAAGGTCAGGAAGGCCGTAGGTGTCGGCGGGGACGACGAGGACGAGCAGGAGGAGCAGGAGGAGGAACGACCCCGCAGGTCCAAGACGTCCTCCCGCTCCAAGAGCACCGCGAGCGGACGAACCCGCCGTCACGAAGAGGATCGCTGACCCATGACTGCTTCAGGCATCTACGTGTACGGCATCGTGGGCGGCTCCCACAGACTTCCTCCAGGTGCCGTGGGTGTGGGCGAGCCGCCGGCACCGGTGCGGCTGCTGCCGGTCGAGGATCTCGCCGTCGTGGTCAGCGCCGCGTACCCGGGGCTCCGGGCCCGGCGACGCGACTTGATGGCGCATCAGGGTCTGCTCATGGCGCTGGCCGAAACCGGGCCCGTGCTGCCGATGCGTTTCGGCATGGTGGCACCGGACGAGGCCACGCTGCTGGCGGGCGTGGCCACCCACGGAAGCGAGCACGCCGCCGTTCTGGAGCGGCTGGACTCCCGTATCGAGATGAACATCAAGATCACGCCGGTGCAGGACAACCTGGCCGCGCTGATCCGTGAGGACCCGGTCGTCCGGGGGATTCGCGAGGAGGCACGCCGTCACCCTGGTTACGAGGCCAACGTCCGCCTCGGCGAGGCCGTGGCGGCAGGCCTGCGGCGGAGGGCCGCGGTGGCGGCGGCCCGGTTGCCGGCCGAATTCGCGGGAATCGCCGACGACACGTGCTCCGGGCCGGAGGTGGAAGGATGTGTCCTGAACGCGTCCTTCCTCGTGCCCCGCCGTGAGGAAGGACGTTTCCGCGGTGTCGCCGAGCGGTTCGCCGCGGTCCATACGGACCGCCTCGACCTGCGGGTCAACGGACCTCTGCCCTGTTACAGCTTCGTGGTTCCCGAACCCGTCCCGGCCAGGGCCTGACATGGGGCTGCTCTCCGGTGTCCTTCTCCTTCCCCTGGCACCGGTACGTGGAGTGGTCTGGATCTCCGACCGGCTCATCGACGCGGCGGAGGCGGAACTCTACGACCCATCGGTGATCCGCGCACAGCTTGCCGAGCTGAACCGTGCCCTGGACGACGGCGAGATCGACCTCCCACGGTTCGAACGCGAGGAGGAGCGGTTGCTTGACATTCTCGACAGGAAGTCGCCGGTACCTGGAGTCGCACCATGACGGAACTGAACAGTTGGAGCTCAGAGCCCCGGTCGCACCCGCCCGCTACGGCCAATCTGGCCGAGATCCTGGAACGGGTTCTGGACAAAGGCATCGTCATCGCCGGTGACATCAAGATCGACCTTCTGGACATCGAACTGCTGACCATTCGTCTGCGTCTGTTCATCTCGTCCGTCGAGACAGCGAAGAAAGCAGGCATCGACTGGTGGGAGACCGACCCGGCCCTCTCCTCACGCGCCGCACGCGACGCCCTGTCCGAGGAGAATCAGCGGCTGCGCGAGCGGATCGAGGCTCTGGAGGGCGACGACCCGCAGGAGGTCGGCACCACTCAGCACCGCGGGAGTCCCCAGCAGATCGGTAGCAGAAGGGAATGGCCTCGCCGATGACCGTGCCCCCCCACCCCTCGCCCTGCTCGACGGACAGCATCGCCTCCACCGTCACCTACGCCTTCGCGGTCTGCCTGGCTGACCGCTCCGGCGATCTCGCCTCCGTCTTCTCCGGGCATGCCGGAGGCGGGCCGGTGCGACTGCTGACGGTCGGCCGGCTGTGCGCGGTGGTACAGGACGTGCCGGCGGCGGATTTCTCCGAAGCGGCCCTGCGCGACCGGCTCGCGGACGCCGCCGAACTCGAGTACTGCGCGCGGATCCACCATGACGTCATCACCGCCGCTGCCGCGGGCGGCCCCACAGTCCCGCTGCCGCTGGCCACGCTCTATCTCGATGACGAGCGGGCCGGTGCCGCCCTCCGGGAAAACCAGGAGCGCTTTCGCAAGGTGTTGGACCAGGTCGCCGGGCGGGCAGAGTGGGCCGTCAAGGTCTACATGACGCACTCCGACACTCTGGCGCGGGCCGCCGCGCCGACCTCACCCGGTATGCCGCCCGTGGATACCCCACCCGGGCCTCAACAGGCTTCGGGCCGTGCGTATATGAAGAGCCTCCGCAGCCGACAGAAGCTGCGCGAATCGCACCGGGAAAGCGCTCTGGCAGCCGCCGATCAGGTGGACGGCGCGGTACGGGGGCTGGCGGTCGGCACGGTCCGGCGCCGTCCGCACGGACCCGAGGTCACAGGCAAGGACCGCATTCAGGTGATGAACCTCGCCTGCCTGATCGCCGAGGACAGGAGCGAGGAGCTGGCGGCCACGATCGGACGGCTCCGTACGTCCCCGGACTTCGATGGCATGGAGATCGAGGTGTCGGGGCCCTGGGCCCCCTACTCGTTCACGGATGGAGAAGATCTTGCACGGCAACCGTAGCCCCGTTCCGTGGCAGGGCCCGGAAGCCATGGCCCCCATCGGAGTCCCTCTGGTCGACTTGCTCGACAGGGTGCTCGGTACGGGCGTCGTCATCAGCGGGGATCTCGTGATCGCCATCGCGGACGTACCACTGGTCCGGCTTTCACTGCACGCCCTGCTGGCCTCCGTGAGCGAGCGCGTACCCGCACCGTGGGCCGACAGCGGGCCCCTGTGAACGACGCCCGAGTGGACATCGATCCGCACAATGTGGGCCGTGATCTGGCCTCGCTGGTGCTGACGGTCGTGGAGCTTCTCAGGCAGCTCATGGAACGCCAGGCGGTCCGCCGCTTCGACAGCGGAGAGCTGACAGAGGAACAGGAGGAGAGCGTGGGGACCACCTTGATGCTCCTCGACGAGCGGATGACGCAACTCTGTGAGCTGCACGGTCTGCGCCGCGAGGACCTCAACCTGGACCTCGGCCCCCTCGGCACTCTTCTCTCCCACGAAACTCGGTGACCTGTCGCTCCGGGGCCCCCGCCGGACGGCCCCGGCTCGCTACTTCCACATGACTCCGTGGAGCAACGTGCGGTCGTCCAGTCAGGGCCGCCCCACCGACGGTTGGGCGGCAGCGGACGGATGAAGTCGCGATCCTCTTTCGAGTCGGGGGGCAGCGAACCGTGGGACGCCTTCCGTACCCTTAGGCGCGTGTACTTCCTGGGCACGACGGCCCGCACACGGTGACCGCCGAGGTTGTGCTTCACGAGCACGCGGCCTTGTTCGAGCCGGCCAGGAGTGTCGATCAGTCCGTGGACGCAGGAGGCGGAGAGAATCCCGCCCTTGATCTCCACCACCGTGGCCGCACTCTTGAGCACGTGGCTGACAGGAACCACGCCGTGGTTGCGACACTTCGACGACACCGCCTCGCGGCACCCGGTCTGATCGATGCGTGTCCGATCCGCTCGGGACCCGGTCGGTCCCCCGTTCCTCAGCTGTTGCGATAGCTGAGCGTGAACAGACCGCCGTCCGGGCTCTGCAGAGTCCGCGAGAACCCCTTCGGTGCCCAGGAGGCCGCCGGCAGCCGGGGTCTGGTCCCTCCGGCCTTGATCGCGGCATCGACGGCGCGTTCGACGTCGTCAACGGGGAAGTTCACAAGCCAGCGGGGCCGGAGCTGCGCCTGTTCAGCACTCGGTGAGCCGCCGCTACGCAGGGAGAGGGCGGGGCGGTCGTCCTTTTCGACACCGACGTGGTGACGGCGATATGTCACGTCGATCCTCGCTTCCGTCGCCCAGCCGAAGACTTCCCCGTAGAACTTCGCGGCGTCGAACACGTCACGGGTCTGCAGGTCGAGGCGAGCGGGGGCGCCTTCCTCGCCCGGCACCCACGCCAGGGCGGGGCCTTCCCAGAAGCCGAATGCGGCCCCGTCCGGGTCGGCGGCGAGTCCAGCACGCCCCTGGCCCAGCGGGATGGGGCCCACTGCGAGGGTCGCACCTCGCTCCCGGATCCGGGCCGCCGTCACATCGGCATCGCGCACTGCGAAGTACGGCGTCCACTCCGAGGCCGGAGCGAGTCCGGGCCGCCGCTCACCCATGCCCGCGACGGGCAGCCCCTCGGCCGACGCGACAACGAACTGACTTCCCAGGGAACTCCTGCGGAACTCCCAGCCGAGTACCGCCGTGTAGAAGGCCCGCGCGGCGGCGAGGTCGTCGACCATGAGGTTGATCCAGCACGGCATACCCGCGACCGGGACCACCTGCTCCGCACCTGACACAGACACTCGGGCTCCTCGCATCGATCCATAACCAGTGTGCGACGGGAGGAACGCACGCTCAGTCGTGTCCTCCGCCCTCCGCGGTAAACCTATGTCGTGCCGGCTGCCGTCCGGCGCCGCCCTCTCATCCCTTCCAGGCCAATGGAGCAGAAGTTCATGCGCCAGGCGCGAAGAGGGCGCCGGCGACTCCGAACGGGCGGGTGTGGGTCAGTCCTCGGCGAGGATGCCTTCGCGGAGCCTCCTGAGGATTCGGCTGAGCAGGCGTGAGACATGCATCTGGGACAGACCGAGCCGGTCACCGATCTGAGCCTGGGTCAGCTCCTGCCCGAAGCGCATCTGAACGATGGCCCGCTCGCGGTCGTCCAAGGCATCGATCAAAGGAGCGAGAGAGCGGAGGTTCTCGACGAGTTCTATCCTCGGGTCGCAGTCACCGGTGAGATCGGCATAGGTGCGGATCCCCGCGCCGGAGCTGCTCTCGGCCGTGTCGGCGGGCACGTCGAGGGAGTCCGCGGTGTAGCCGTTGGCCGCGATGAGGCCCTCGATGACGTCCCCTTCGCTGATCTGTATGTGATCGGCGAGATCGGCGACCGTGACCTCTTGGGCCGAGGTCGTGGCCAGTTCCTCCTTCGCCCTGGCGAGGGTGACCCGGAGCTCCTGCAGACGCCTCGGAACATGCACGGACCAGGTGGTGTCCCGGAAGAACCGCTTGATCTCACCGCTGATGTACGGGATCGCGAAGGAGGTGAACTCGACCTCACGGGAGAGCTCGAAGCGGTCGATGGCCTTGATCAGGCCAACGGTCCCCACCTGGACTATGTCTTCCAGTTCACCGTTGCCGTGGTTGCGGTACCGGGCAGCCACGAAATGTACCAGCGACAGGTTCATCTCGATCAGGGTGTTGCGCGCGTACTGGTATTCCGCAGTGCCTTCTTCGAGTGTCCGCAGTCGGTCGAAGAACAGCTTGCTGATCGCGCGCGCGTCCTTCGGCGCGATGGCCAGCGGATCGGCGATGTCCGGGAGCGCCGCCTGACCGGTGTCGGTAGCCGACGCCTGCGCAGACAGAGATGTCGACATCACGATCTTTCCCTTCCCCGAGTTTCAGGTCTGCCGGTGCAGCGGCTACCCGGCTCTCCCTCTCTTATTCCGGCTTCTGCGTCAGGAGGCGGGAAGTGGACGACTACTGACGTCGTGAATGTCGACAAAGCGGTTATTTAGGGTACTTTGCCGCGCAGTGCGGCGCAGGGACCGGTCCGTCTCGGCCGTCAGGCGTCGTCGGCGCGAGGCCGCCGAAATATTCCATTTCCGGAAGTAACCGCGCGGCATGCAGGCGTAAGTTTCGAAAAATCTTCCGAGGCTTTGATATTCCTGGTGCGGTAGCCGCTCCCGGTGCGACATGAGGTGCCGAGGTCTGTTTATCCGGGGTCTTCTGCTATCCCTTCCGTGGGCGCGAGAAAGTACCTCGTGCTCTCCTTTGCCAGGTTTGCGCGGGTCGTGCGGGGGTCCCGGAGACGAAGCTCCTTCGGTCGGCGGCCGGGCGGCGCTGCCGAGGACTCGGTAGCGTGGTCAGGACAGGCGGAGGGAGGCCGTGACGCTTCGACGCGCCCGTCGGCTCGTGTGACCTTCTGGGAAGGAGCGATTTCCGTGTGCAGATGGCTTGCCTATTCCGGGTCGAGCGTGGTGCTCAGTGATCTGCTGTACACACCTGAGCACTCGCTGATTGATCAGAGCCTCCACTCGCGTATGGGGGTTGAGACGACGAACGGTGACGGCTTCGGCGTGGGCTGGTACAGCCAGGACAGTGCCACTCCTGCAGTTATTCGCGAAACCGGGCCTGCGTGGAACAACAGGAACCTGCGGGAAATCGCGGACCATGTGCGTTCGCCATTGTTTTTCGCGCACGTGCGGGCGTCGACAGGTGCTGCAATTCAACAGACCAACTGCCATCCTTTCAGGCACGGCCGGTGGATGTGGATGCACAACGGGGCGATCGCGGACTTTCATCGTCTGCGACGCCCTCTCTCCCTGGCCATCGATCCAGTGCTCTTCTCGGCGTTGGAGGGGTCGACGGACTCGGAGGTGATGTTCTATCTGGCGATCACCTTCGGACTCGATCAGGACGTTCCAGTCGCGGTGGCGAGAATGGCGGGGCTCGTGGAGCGGTTGGGGCATGAGGAGGGGGTTGAGTATCCGCTCCAGATGACAGTCGCAGTGGCCGACGGAGAGCGACTGTGGTCGTTCCGCTATTCGAGCCGCAGGGCTTCGAGATCGCTGTTCTGCAGCAACCGCGCAGACACGGTGCGAGCCCTCCACCCGGATCTCGACTTCCTCAGAGGGGTGTCCGACGACACCCGCCTCGTGGTCTCCGAGCCGCTGGGAGACCTGCCGGGCGTCTGGAACGAGGTGCCAGAAGGCAGCTACGGCGTCGTGCAACAGGGCGCGGACGAGTTTCTCCCCTTCGTTCCGGAACCCGTCTAGGACGTACGAATTCAGGAGGCTTCAAGCCGCGTATTGCCGGACACCGGCTAAAGGTGCCGTCTGCGTGGCACCGGCGCCCTCATGGCGCGCGTACGCCCGCCTCGGGGCCTTGGAACACCGTCGTTTCCCTGCGGCAGGAGGGGCGAGGTGCTGTCGAACACAGCTGTCTCCGATCGTGGCGAGCGTGCGTTCACGCGTACCGGCCGAATGGTCGTCGTCGCCGAGCCGCCCGCAGCACGGTCCGCCGCTGGCGTCGGACGGTGCTGCGGGCGGCTCGGCGTCCTCTTGTAGCAGCAGCGTTCGACAGTTGGCGCGGGCCGGCGTGCCTCGGCACGGGGGCGGCGGACAGGACGGAGGACGAGGGCCCGCTGCTCGGGCCCAGACGGGCCGTAGACCGGGCAGGCCGGCAGAGATGGGCGCGCGCCTGGCGAGAACGAGCAGAGGCCCTCACCCTTCGTAGCTCACGGCCGCTCCGGATCGCGTCCTCCGTGTCGCTGTCCGCCGGCTGTGGTCAGATGCTGCGGTGAGGCAGCGGGCGCAGTGCCGGGCCGTGCAGTACCTCGCCGTCGATGCCGAACCGTGAACCGTGGCAGGGGCACTCCCAAGCGGTCTCCGCCTCGTTGAAGGCGACGAGGCAGCCGAGATGGGTACAGCGCGCCGACACCGCATGGGCTGAACCGCTTTCGTCGCGGTAGACGGCGCAGCGGCGGCCCCCGACCCGTACGACCGCTCCGGAGCCCGGTGCGATCTCCGCGACCGAGTCGACGTGCGTGGTCTTCAACCTGTCACCCACGAAGTGCCGGGCGACCTCGGCCTGCTGCTTCAGCAAGGCCGTGCCCTCACGGAGGGTGCTCCACAGCCGGCGCGGGTCGTACAGCCCTGCCCACTCGGGTTCGGCACCGGTGAGCGTGGACGCCAGCAGCTGTCCGGCCATGGCGCCTCCACTCATGCCCCAGCCGCCGAATCCGGTCGCCACGTACACATGTCGTGCGCCCGGATGGAAGAGACCGACCAGCGGCACGCCGTCGCTCACGTCGTTGTCCTGGGCCGCCCACCGGTACTCCGTGTCGCCGACAGAGAAGTGTTCGCGCATCCATCCGTCCAGCCGCAGGAACCGCTCGCGGCTGTCACCCGAGCCCGGCGTGAAACTCTCGCCCGTGACGATCAGCAGCCTTCGGCCCTCGCCGAGCGGTGCGGTACGGACCGATCGCTTCCCCATGTCGTCCGTGATGTACATGTGCTCAGGTGCCTCGGAGGCGGGAAGGGAGGCGGCGACGACCAGTTCACGGCGCGGTGACAGACGGGCGAAGTGGAGCGCCCGGTCGAAGACGGGGTAATGCGTGGCGATGACTACGTCCTTCGCCGTGATCTTCACGCCCCGCTCGGTTGTCACCTTGCACGGACTGCCCTCGGAAAGGCCCGTCACGCGGGTTCGCTCGCGAATGACACCGCCGCGTGCGGTGATGTCGTGGGCCAGGCCCAGAAGGTACTTGCGCGGGTGGAACTGCGCCTGGTGTGCGACGCGCACCGCTGCGGGTACGGGAAACGGCAGGTCCGTCTCCGTCACGAAGTCGGCGTCCAGACCCGCTTCCGCGGCGGCGTCGGCCTCGGCTTCGAATGTGGCGCTTTGCCGCGGGTCAGTGGTGAAAGTCAGAGCCGATGAGCGCTCGAAGTCGCAGTCGATACGCAGTTCCGCCGCCACTGACGCGACCCGCTCCACCGCCGCCTGCTGGGAGTGGGCGTACCAACGCGCGCCGTCCTTCCCGCGCGTACGGCGCAGCCGCTCGTAGACGAGGGAGTGCGCCGCGGTGAGCTTCGCCGTCGTGTAGCCGGAAACCCCGGCGACAATGCGGTCCGCTTCCAGCACGAGCACGTTCCGCCCGGCCCGGGTCAGTTCCCAAGCGGTGCTCAGTCCGGCCATACCCGCGCCGATCACGACGACGTCCGCCGTCGTGTCGGTGTCCAGCGTCGGCCACCGAGTGCCTGGGGATGTGGCCATCCAATAGGACTCGGCCATGCCGGGGAGTTCATGTGGTGTGGTCATGAACCACGTGTTCCCCTCAGCAGGTGAAAGGAGACCCGGCGGGTCGAGTCTTCCCCTGGGCGGCCCTGGTGTGCGCAAGAGGAAGGTGCCGGCAGTTGCCCGCATCGGCACCACGCTGGGGCACCGCCCTGATCGACGCACCGGTCACCGGGCAGCGGCGCACGGGCGTGCGGAGAGTTCAGGACGGGTCTTGAGACCGACCTGATGGTGGAGGCCCCCGCCGTAACCGGCCGCTACGGCGCCCTGCCCGTGGTCCGGTCCCGCCGACAGCGGAAGGGGCCGTCGGTCGCGAAGGCGTGGGCGGCGAAGCGCTTGCCCATTCGGCGGTACGCGGCGGCGGTGGGGTGAAGGCCGTCGGGCAGATCGTCTGCCTCGTCCGGGCCGAGCAGGGCTCGTCCGTCGAGATGGTGGAGGTGGGGATCAGACGTCTGTCGCGCCGCAGCGATCCGGGCCAGCTCGGCACGGACCACCGTCAGCGACAGAGCGCCCCCGGCCACAGCGGCCGGGTCGCCCAGGGCAGCGAGCTTCCCGTCCGGTCCGGTCTCGGTAGGGCCGGGAACGTGCTCAAGGGCCGGACAGCTCACCGGGGACATCAGCAGCAGCGGGGTGTCCGGGTGACCGTCCCGGATCGTGTCCAGGAACCCGTGTACCGCCGGGCCGAACGTCCGCAGCCGGAAGGCGGACAGGCTGACGATGTTGATGCCCACCTTCAGGCTGATGAGGTCGGCGGGAGTGTCGCGGATCGTCCGGGCGACGTAGGGATCCAGCAGCGCGTTGCCCGCCAGGCTGAGGTTGATCACCTCCACCCCTCCCAGCGCGGCTGCCACCACCGGCCAGGTCCCGGTCGGGCCGTCGGCCTCGACGCAGTGGCTGATGGAACTGCCGTGGTGCACCCAGCGGCGCCGCCCGTCCGGCAGAGGCTCCAGCACGTCGCCGTCAGCGCGCAGGGCCACCAGTTCCGTGGGGGTCTGCTGCGGAAGCCACAGCTCGACGTTCTTCATACCGGCCGGCAGCCCGGCGAACCGTACGGTCCCGGGCCTGCCCGGGATGAGTTGCCGTACGGCCCCGCTGCCCGCCATCAGCATCACGTTGCCCACCGGCGCCTGCCGACGCCCGGCCAGGGCGCCGTCCACCAACAACTCCAGCATCCCGGTCGGGCCGGGGTGAGGGTCGGAGTCGAGCCGGCCGGTGGAGGTGAGTACCTCGAACTCCAACACGCGCGCATCGGTGCGGAACACCAGCCGCACCCCCGACGGCATCATGGTCACTCCGTAGACCGACGGGTCCTGGTACTGCTCTCTGGTCCACGCGGGCAACCGGCGCGGCAACACCCCTGCCGCTGTGGTCTCCAGGTCCAGCGCACCCCGTACCTCCACCGGCCCGCCCACCAGGGGAACGGCCCGCATCGCCGCCGTCATCGCTCCTGTCCCGGATCGATGGGCTCCGGAGACGGCGTCGGCCCGATGCCTTCGTGGTTCATCGACGCCCGCCGAACTCCCAGTCGTGGACCTCGATGTCCGCGTACCGGCCCGGAGTCAGGACGGCGCGTGCCGTATCCGGGTCCGGGGCCCTGAGCAGCACCGCCGTACCCAGCCATGTGTAGCCCTCGTCGGACAGCAGCGGACCGTACGCGATCAGCTCGTCCTGGTCGGGCGGCAGGACGAGGTCTGCGGCCGGGCCCTCGCCGAAGCCGAGCACCAGGTACCGGTTGCCACCGCTCCGGCCACCGGGAAAATCCCACATGGTGCGCCCCAGCACGTTCCGCCACCGGCGGAGCAGCACGTCCCGGTACGCACCGGCCTGGTAGTTGGGTTCGTCGAAGGCGAACGCACGGGCAGCGGCGGGATCGGGCAGATCGACGATATGCACGCTCCCGGTGGGCGTTTCACCGTCATCGGCGAAGGTCGGACCGCGAGCGATCAGCTCCTTCGCGTACCGGTCCATGTAGGACCGGTGCTCCTCCAGCAACTCCTCGCGTAGCGCGAGGGAACCCGGCCGGTCTCGGTGGTAGCAGAAGTACTCCATGACCACAGACCCTTCCTCACCGAGGGCACCATCTCAACCGGCGACGCCGCACCGGAACACATCATGCCCGACCGTCGTCGTCGCCCCGGCGATCCAACCGATGCCCGGTGGAGTTGGCCGGGCCGGTCCTCGCCACCTGGAGGTCCGGGCACCGAGTCCGCGGGCCGGACATCGGCCGGCCGGCGGATCACGACCTGCGCGGCCTGCTGGACGCGGTCCGCGACGCGAACCGGACCGGCATCCCGTGGCGCCGTCTGCCGCACGACTGCCCGGGTGCGTGGGCCTCGGGCGATGTTCCCTCCGTGCTTCCCGACGCGTGCGCTCACGGTGACGGGATGCGGGGGAGGGGACGCGGTGGTGCCTACGCGGGCCGGTTCTTCGGGCGGTCGGCGGTCGCACGTGTCGGAGCCTGTGGGCGGGCCCTGCCCGGCTGTGCTGTCCCGGACGGAGGTGCCCGTGCTGTCGTGATTCCGTCGACTCGGTGGGCCGCGTAGTGCACGGCCACCCTCTCACCCGCCTCGGCGGGACGGTGGGTACGGGCGGGCGATCCCTTCCGGGTGCGGCCCCGGACGGCGAAGCGGAGGGGGCCCGGCCTCATTGTCACTGGCGGCGCCTAGAGTCTCTCCCACTCGTCACGGTGCGTTGCCGTCGGCGGGTTTCATCAGCGTGCCGCCGGGTCGGCGGCCGTCCGGAACAACGGGGAGAACAGCGCATGGGGTGGGTTCCGGCAGGCGACTACGAAGTCGCTCTGGAGGCGGGCAAGGTGGTCTGCCGCAACGGGAAGGGCCGACGGCTGAAGTCCGTCCCGGCCAGATTGAAGGACGACCCGGCGGTCGTCGGACTCCGGCAGTTGACCGAGTGGCTGGAACGGCACGAACACCGGTGCCTGACCGACGTCGAGCAGTGGATGGTGCGTTCGTTGCCCGTCCCCACGGCCGTGCTCGCCCGGGTCTGGCCCGACCCGGCGTGGCAGGCGGCCCTGCGGGACGTGGTGGTCACCGGCGTGGACGGTGGAGTCGCCGGGTTCCTGCGCGATGTCGACCCCGACCGTGGTCTCGGCCTCGTCGACCTGGACGGCGACACGGTGCGCATCACCCCGGACGTCGTCAGCGTGCCCCACCCCGTCCTCCTCGACGACCTCGACGAGCTGCGCGAGTTCGCGGTCGAACTGGAAGTGCGCCAGAACGTGGAGCAGTTGTTCCGCGAGGTGTGGCGGCGCCCGCCGGGCCTCGCCCCGGACACCACGTCCGTGGACACCTACGCCGGCGGCGTGTTCAAGGAACTGCGCTTCCTGCACGGCCGCGTCACCCAACTCGGGTACCGGTCACGCGGCGGATACGCGGTCTGCCCGGTCGTCGAGGACGGCGCCACCACCGAGGCGCGCATCTGGATCGGCGAGCACGACGGATACGACGAGTACGGCACCGAGACGGGCTCTCTGGGCTGGACCGACCCCGCGGGGCGCACGCTGACGGCCGCCGAGGTCGGCCCCGTCGCGTGGTCCGAGGGCATGCGCATGGCGGCGGCGCTCTACGCCGGCCGCGACGTGGCGGACGAGGAGCAGGCGGCATGAGCACCACGACGACGAACACCGACGCGAACACGACGGCGGAGGGCGCGGCCTTCCTCCCTGCCCAGGCCGACGGCGAGAGCAACTCCACCCCCGCAGCCGAGGCCCGCGCGGCGGCCCTGCTCGACGCGGGCACGATCCTCCCGGTCGGCACCACCGACCGGGACGACGCCGACGCCCTGACCGCCCGCACCTACACGCACACCGCGCTCGGCGACCGCCCCGTGGTCCGGCTCGTGCCAGGCACCCTCGGCGAAGCCGAGGACCTGGCCCTGGAGTTCCTCGGGCTGGCCCGGACCGCAGCAGCCCCCGTCGTGGGCCAGGTGCGCCGCGAGACACTGGGCTTCCCTGCCTGGGCGCTGGTCAACGACCCGGCCAACGGGCACCACGCCCTCGCCCTGGTCAAGGACATCGAGCGGCTGGGCCGGCAGGCCAGGACCCGCGCCGGAGCGGCCAAGGAGGGCTTCGACGCACTCGGCACGCGGCTCGGCCGGGCCGTGCCCCACTTCCTTCCCACCTACTACGAGCAGGTGGCACGCCTCTTCCTCCAGGCCGAGAACACCACCTACGCCGCCTCCTTCTTCGGCAAGGCCCGCGAGGCCGAGCGGGTGCACGGGCTGGTCGTGGACGAGGACCGGCAGCGGGCCGTCTTCCTGGAGTTCGCCTTCGCCGGCGCACTGACCGTCAAAGCGCTGCGGCAGTACGTGCGGGACCTGGTGGCCCGGCTCGCACCGGCGGATGCCTGGGCACAGTTCCGCCGTCTGCTCGTCGAGCGCTGCGCGGCCGGCATGCCGCCTTACGCGGCTCTGCCGCAGGACGTGCGCGCGCTGGTCAAGGCCGCCGGGCTGGACCGCGAGGCCGCCGAACGCGAGCTGGTGGCCGACCTGATCGGCTCCCCGGGAGTCGTCCGCGCCCCCTCCTCCTTCTGGGCGACCTACCGCTCCGCGCTCATCACCCTCGCTCGACGGGATACGGCCGTGCGGGCCCGGCTCCTCGGCTTCTTCCCGGAGACCTTCAGCGAGAGCGGCAGGGACACGGACGGCGAACCCGGCTGGCTCGCGTTGCTGGCCGAGTCCGGCGCCGAGGACCTGCTGACCGCCCTCCCGGACAGCTCCGACGACACCCCCTCCGGCTCCACCGCCCCCTCGGACCCGTCCGTCTCCCCGGCGGACTGGCTCGCCCGCTGGGAGGCGTACCGCCGGCGCAACCGGGTCACCCCGGGCCGCAGCCCGCAGACCCTCGACCTGGCCACCCGGATGGCGGACCGGCTGCGCGCCGACGGGCGCCCGGTCGAGCTGTTCCAGGGCCGCTGGCAGCGCACCGCCGACCTCGACCTTCTCGACCTCTGCCTGGCCTCCGGCGTCCCCGTCGCCGAGCCGGACCATCAGGACACGGGCACCGCACGGTCCTCCGGTGCCCCGCTCGGCCCGTGGCTCACCGACACCACCCCCGGCGCACGGGATCTCACCGCCGTCGCCGAACGGCCGGTCTTCCGCGCCCTCCTGCGCCGAAGCGTCGGTGCCCTCGGCGACGGACACGGCCAGCGGCTGAGTGACGCCGGCATGGCGATGCTGGCGGCGCACCCGGTGCTCTCCGGGATCCTGCGGGAGTGGCTGACCGTCTGCGCCGAGGAGTACACCGCCGCGCGAGGGCTCCCCGGGCTGCAGACCGCTCTCAACAGGCTCTCGTTGTTCCGCACCGTGATCGCGGACGTCGCCCCGGAGGCCGTACGACTCCTCGAGGGCCACGACGTCGTGCCGCTGCTCGCCTCCACCCTGCGTACCGGCGTCCTCGACGAACTGGGCTGGCCCGCGCTCGACGAGACCTACGCCGAACTGGCCGCAGAGGCCGCCGCACGTCAGCGGCGCCACCGGTCGGAGAACGTCGGTGTCACCGGCGCCTGGCCCGCGCTGATCCTGAACACGCTCGAACGGGCCGTCGTCGTCGGCCCCGAAGGCGTACTGCTGCGGCACACCCTGCGGGTGCCCACCACTGTCGACCACTGGCGGACGCTCGCCTTCCGTTACGTCGACGGGGAGTTGCTGGTCATCTGGTGGGAGGACGGCAAGCAGCGCGGCTACTGGTCGCACCGCCCCGCCGAGGTGTTCACCGTCGGCGGCGAGCAGATCCCCCGCTGGGGCGGCTCCGGCCCCTCGGACGAGGTCTGCCTGCCGCTGCCCGGCGGCGGCCGCGCCACCGGCGGCAAGGCCCTGCACGCGGGTGACACCTCCCTCCCGCCTCAGCACGCCGTCATCTCCGACGGCACCGGTCACTGGCGGGAGGGCCACCAGAGCACACAACGGGTGTGGCTGGAGTACGACCCGGCCGCCGGCACGCACGGCCGCGCATCCCTCCCCGCCTTCCTCCGCTCCGGGGTGCGGGACGGCACCCGGTTGCTCGCCGAGCACTGCCAGGTGCTGCCCCTCCAGCCCGGTCTGGAGACCACCCCGTTCGGCACGGACGGCACGGTCCTCGGCCGCTGGGTCCGCCGCACGGTCGACGAGCCCGGCACGGCCACCCCGGCCGACGGGCACCGGATCGTCGCCGGTACCCCCGACGGCCACACGGTCACCCTGCCGGACCCGCTGCCCGGCGGCGGCTCCCCGGTGCCGTTCGGCGCCCTCACCCTCCCCGGCGGGTCGCGGCCGGTCGTGGCCCTGCGCCATCGCTCCGTCGAGGCGCACCCGGCGGACACGGACGGCACCGGTGGCACGCTGTGGTCCGTCACCCTCGACTCCTCCGGTGGGAACGACGCGGCAGGCACCCCCTACGTGCCTCCCCTCGCCTACTGGCACGCCCTGCGCCCGAGGGACGAGCGGGGCTCCGACGTCCTGCGGAACCTGACGGACACCCGGGCGGGGGAGCTGTTCCAGGAGGTCGCCGCCGCGGTCGCCCGGCACCTGGAGGCGTTCCGGGCCGTCAAGGAGTACACCGGGCCCTCGTCGTGGGAGCTGAGCCAGGAGGCCGTCGCGCGGGTGCTGCCCGAGGTGTCCGACGCACGGCTCCTCGCGGGCGTCACCGCGCTCGTGCGGAACGCGGTGGACCGGGCCGTGGCGGCTGCCCGGTACCTGGAACCGCCCCAGCCCGTGCAGCCGGCCACCCCCCGGAACACCGCGCGCACCCAGGGCATGTTCTTCGAACACGAGCCCGAGCACGGCGACGACAGGACCCTGCAGACCGCCTCCGCCCTGAACTCAGTCCGGATGCGCGGCTGGTGTGGCAGCGGGAGACGGTGGACCGTGATCCGGCAACTCCTCGCCGTCAACCATGTCCTCGGCGGCGAGCCGGCGTTCGGCCCACCCATATGGTCCAAGGCCCCGTTCACCTCCGTGGACGGCTGGCAGCGGGACGAGTACACCGTGCCCGGTGACTCCCTGACCTGGGCCCCGCTCCTCGACCACCTGCCCGAACTGGCCTACCGGGCCGCCTCGTCGGCCACCTCGCCCGAGCACCGCACCGGTCTGCTCGTGTTCCTGGAAACCCTCGCCGCAGGCCCGCTGGCCGACCCGGCGGGCACGGTCCGGCAGGTGGAACTCGTCGAGCCGATCCCCGGAGGTACGACCGGGCCGGGACGACCCGAGGCCGTGCACCGCCTCGGCCAGGTGCTGCGCAGGGGCGCCCGCACCGTAGTGATCCTCGCCAACCGCGGCCGGAACCCCCGGAACGACGCGGAATGCTGGCTCGCCCTGGACCACGACCCGACCGGCGCCTTCGGCCCCGTCCCCGGCTTCACCCTGGACCACGAGCACGTCCACCGGCAGGGCATCGCCCGTGACCGGCTCACCCGGCTCACCGCCCTGGTACGGGAGAAGGGCCCGGCACCCTGGCGTCCGGAGGCCGCCGAGGCGTTCCACACGGCCACCGGCATCGGACCCCTCCAGTCCGTCGCCCTGCTGTCGGCAGCCGTCGAGGAGTCCGGCGCGGAGGCGCTCGCGCTGCTCGGAGTGAAGACACGTGCCTTTGAGGCGGCCCAGGCCGGGCTGGACGCCCTGCCCCGCGACGACCGGCACGCCCTGCTGGGAGCACTGCTGCCCGCGGACCCGGCCGAGCTGTGGTCCACGGGCCCCGACACCGGGGCAGCCGCCGAGGTCTGGCACAAGCGCCTGGCCTCCCTCGTCCGCGTCCCCGAGGAACTGGATCTCGACCTGTCGGGCACCTCCCCGGGCGCCGTCGAGCTGATCCTCAACGCGGGATCCCGGAAATGGCTCGCCCACGGCACCGATGTCCAGGACGGCACCGGTCGCCCGGGCCTGCGCCGGGTGGCCGCACGCGGTGCGGTCTCCTCGGCCCTGACCGCCCTGCACACCCTCGCCTACACACTGCCGTACGGTCACCCCCTGCGGGCACACCTGCCCGTCGGGCTCGCGGCCCTGCGTGGCCGTCTCGCCGATCCGGACCTGGTGCTGGACCTCGGTCTCGACTGGACCGAGTCGGGCGGCTCGATCGGCCCCGTGATCCGCGCCGCCCACGGGCTCCCCGAGTCCGGCGGCGCCGATGCCGACGGCCTGGTCAGGGCCGGCACGGCGCTGCTCCTCGCCCCCGGTCACGGCAGCAACGAGAAGCTGCTGATCCGCCCGGCCGGCCTGGCAGGCCCCGACGACCCGGCGTTCGGCCTTGTCGAGGGCACCGTCGGCGGTCACAGCACCGCCGATCTGCTCGCCCTGCGCGCACTGCTGGGCGAGGAGACCGACGAGCCGGCCTCCGCGGGCGCCCCCGACGGCTCCCCGCACCACCCGGCCCAGGACCCGACGCGTGCGGTGCCGGACCTGGTGGCCGACGCCGTCGACGCCCTCGGTCTGAGCGCGGACGCCGCCGCCCTCTACCTGATGCTGCTCGCCCTGCCGGACCCGACGGACCGCAACTGCGTCCGCTGGACCGAGTGGAAGCCCGCACGGGTCAAGAAGGCCCGGGCGGAACTCGCCGCCACGGACCTCGTCGTGGAGGCGAAGCGCTCCCGCGCAGGCCGCACCCTGTTCCTCCCCTGCGGCTGGCTCGAACGCGGCGCCCCCGGACTGCCGCTGGAGACCTGGAAGGAACGCCTGTACCCCGTGGCCGGGTCCACCCGGACGCTGCCCCACCTCCCCGTGCCCGCCCTGTTCGCAGCGGCCTGGGCACGGGTCCGCGAAGGCGACGCCCCCGCCTTCGAAGAACTGGACACCCGCGCACCCCGGAAGGGCCGCCGCCGATGACGAACGACACCACGACCACGGACAGCACCTCCACGGGCCGCGTCCCCGACCAGGCGAAGGCACCCGTCCGGGAGCACCGCCAGGTCACACCACCCGAGGACCGGTACGCCACCGAACTGGCCTTCCTCGCCGCCCACGACTCCGGGCCCCGGCCGCCCGGCTGGCTGCTCACCCCGCGCGCCGTCGTCACCTTCGTGATGGGCAGCGCGGGCGAGGCACTGAGCCTGCCGAAGGGCGCCCTGCCCGGAGCCGGGGTGCCGCCCCGCCTGACGATCGAGCAGAAGTTCGTCGGCGAGCGCGCCCTGGTCGAACGGTGCGTGGTCACCCTTGCGGGAGAGCGCGGACTCCTCCTCGTGGGCGAACCCGGCACCGCCAAGTCCATGCTCTCCGAGCTGCTGTCGGCGGCCGTCTGCGGGACCAGCGCGCTCACCGTACAGGGCACCGCGGGCACCACCGAGGACCAGCTCAAGTACGGCTGGAACTACGCGCTGCTGCTCGCCCAGGGCCCCACCGAGCAGGCCCTGGTGCCCTCCCCGGTACTCGCCGCCATGACCCGGGGGGCCGTCGCCCGCGTCGAGGAGGTCACCCGCTGCCTGCCGGAGGTCCAGGACGCCCTCGTGTCCCTGCTCTCCGAGCGGCGCATCGCGGTCCCCGAACTCGCGGGCAGCGAGGGCGCCCAGGTGCACGCGGCCCCCGGGTTCACCCTCATCGCCACCGCCAACCTTCGGGACAAGGGCGTCTCGGAGATGTCCGCCGCCCTGAAGCGGCGCTTCAACTTCGAGACGGTGGGGCCCATCGGAGACGTGGACGCCGAGACCGCGCTCGTCCGGCGTCAGTCGCGGGCGGCCGTCGAACGCGTGGGCGCCGACTACCAGGTGGACGACGCGGTTCTCGAAGCCCTTGTCACCACCTTCCGGGACCTGCGCGAGGGCCGTTCCCTGGAGGGCTGGGAGGTGGAGCGGCCCTCCACGGTGATGAGCACGGCGGAGGCGGTCTCCGTCGCGGGCTCCATGGGCCTGGCCGCCGCCTACTTCCCCGGCGACCGGGACGTGCTCTCCCTCCTGCCCGGCCATCTGCTCGGCGTCGTCCGGAAGGACGACCCCGCCGACGCGGCACGGCTGCTGGGGTACTGGGACGGGCCGGTGCGCAGGCGCGCGGAACAGGGATCGGCCACCTGGCGCGCCCTGTGGGACCTGCGCGCGGTGCTGGAGAACTGACGGATGACCAAGTCGACCACCCCCGGAACGCGATCCACCGCCGAGACGCGGTCCACCCCTGAGACACCGTCCGCCGCCGGTGTGCCCACCGCTGGCCCGGCACAGGGTGGCGGTCCGGCGGCCGGACCGGCCACCCCGGAAGCCGCAGTGGCCGCCCTCGCGGCGGCCGGCCCCGGGCTGCCGTTCCTGATCGGGGTGCGCCACCACGCGCCCTCGTTGGCGGCCGCCCTCCCGGCGCTGCTGGACGCGTCGGCCCCCGACGTCCTCCTCGTCGAACTGCCCGCCGAGTTCCAGCCCTGGCTGGGCTGGCTCGCCCACGAGGAGACCGAGGCCCCGGTCGCGCTGGCCGCCGTGCCCGCCGACGGACCAGGGACCAGCTCGGCAGGCGAGCGGAGTCCGGCCTTCTACCCGTTCGCGGACTTCTCGCCCGAACTGGTCGCTCTGCGCTGGGCGGCGAGGAACGGGGTCCCGGCCGTGGCCTGCGATCTGCCGCTGGCCGACCGGGCGTGGGCGGGCGGCGGTCCGGAGACCCCCGCCCCGGTGCCGGACGCCGGCTCCGCACCCGTGCCGGGGGAGGGGCGCGGGCTGTCCGCCGCGCTCCGGACCCGGCTCACCGGCCGGGACGGCGACGACCTGTGGGACAGACTGGTGGAGGCCCTCGCGCCCGGTTCGACACCCGAGGCGCTCCGCCGTGCGGCCCTGCTCACCGGCTGGGCGCTGCGCCACGAGACCGAGGCGCGGGGCGGGGTACAGGGTACGGACCTGGTGCGCGAGGCGTGCATGCGGGGACATGTCGCCGAGGCCTTGGCGAGCGGGCGACGGCCCGCCGTGGTGGTGGGCGCCTTCCACGCCCCGGCGCTGCTGCCGTCCGCCGCCGGGGGCCTCGCACCGGACGCGTCCACCGCCGTACCAGGCGTGCCGGACGCGTCCACCGCCGTGCCGGGGCCGGGCGTGGACGGCCAGGTGGACGGCGCTTCCGGAACCGCGGCGTGCACCGTCTCCCTGGTCCCGTACACGTACCCGCTGCTCGACTCCCGGTCCGGCTACCCGGCCGGTATCCGGGACCCGGAGTGGCAGCACACCGTCCTGGACGCCGCCGGGGACCCGGCCGCGCTGCACGAGGCCCTGATCCGCACCGCGGTCCGTGTCTGTGCCGCCCTGCGCGAACAGGGCCACCCCTACGGCCCGGCGGACGGCCAGGAGGTCGTCCGGGTGGCCGGTGACCTGGCCCGCCTGCGCGATCTGCCCGCCCCCGGCCGCGGTGAACTCCTGGAAGCCGTACAGACGGTGCTGGGGCGCGGCGAGACGTACGGCACGGGCCGCGCCGTCGCCAGGGCCCTCGAACGCGTACTCGTCGGAGCCCGCACCGGACGGCCCGCGCCCGCCGCTCCGCGCAGCGGACTGGGCCCCGCCGTCGAGGCCGCCACCACGGCGCTCTCTCTTCCCGGGCCGGGGGACGCGCACGAGAAGACACCGCGCGACCTCCGGCTCGACCCGGCGCGCTCCACCCTGGACCGGCGCCGCGAACTGCTGCTGCGCAGGCTGACGGTGTGCGGCATCCCCTACGCGCAGGAGCAGGGGGTGACCGGCGCGGCGGGCACGGAAGGGCTCACGACGCGCTGGCAGGTGCGGTGGACCCCGGCGACGGCCGCGATGCTCACCGCGGCCGGAGCCCGCGGGGTCACCCCGGCCCAGGCGGCCGAGGGCGTACTGCGGCAACGGCACGCGGCCGAGGGCGCGGAGGGCGGACCGACAGCCGCCCAGGTCGTCCGAGGCCTCACGGAGGCCGCCGAGTGCGGTCTCTCCGCCCTGGCCGACGAACGGCTCACGGAGCTGGCCGCCGTACTCCCCGCGAGCGGTACCCTTCCCGAACTCCTCGCCGGGCTCGACCTGCTGGATCGCATCGACGCCGGTCACCTGCCGGGCCTGGCCGCACCCGACGACTCCCCGGCGCCGGACGCCACCACCATCGCCCGTGCCGCTCACACCGCGCGCGCGGCCGAACTGCTGACCTCGGCCGCGGTCCGCCAGGTCGACGGCCTGACCGGCTCCGAGAAGCCCGAGGACGCCCGGGCTCTGCTCGAACTGACCCAGCGGGCCGACCGGGTCGGTGGCATCCGGCTCACCGACGCCCTCGCCCGACTGGCCGCCGACGGCACCCCGTTGATCGCCGCGGCCGCCGGAGCAGTCAGGGTGCTCACGGGCCACGAAGAGGCCGAGAGTTTCGGGAGGCGCGTCGCCTCCTGGGTGGACGGAGCCGTGGACAGCACCTCGCGGGCCGCGCTCACGGCCCGCCTCACCGGCGTCCTGACGGTGGCGGGCCCGCTCCTGACTGTCGGCGTCAGTGCCTTGGACCCGTTGCTGCGGAGGGTCGTCGAGCTGGACGACACCGCGTTCCTGGCCCGGCTGCCCGCCCTGCGCGGTGGCTTCGACACCCTGAGCCCGGCAGCCCGGGACCGGTTGCTGGACACCGTCGAGGAGCGGCTGGGCGAACGGGTGGGCACCCTCGACGCGGACGATCCGGCCGAGCTCGCCCGCCGGACGGCCGCCGACCTCGCGGCCCGCGCACTCCTGACCCGCCTCGGTCTGCCCGTCCCGCAGCCCGCACACGACGACCGGGTCCCACCGCCGACCGGACACCCCGTCGCGACGCGCCCCACCGTCACACCCGCCACCGCACCCCCTACCGAAGTCACCCCCTCGCGCACCCTCGCGCCCGCCGACCGGTGGCGGCTCGTGCTCGGCCGGCGCCCCGACCGACTGCCGTCCGGCGCCGCCCGCCTGGCGACCGCTCTGGACGAGCTCTACGGCGCGGGACACGGCGAGGGATCCCGCAGCGGCCTGCCCACCTCCGGTCACGGAGGCGGCCGGGAACCATCGTTCCCCGGCGTCCGCGAGTGGTCCGAGGAACTGGCCGCGCTGTTCGGCCCCGGCATCCGCGAGGAGGTCCTCGCCGCCGCGGCGGTGACCGGTCGGCAGGACGTCCTCGCCGAACTCGATCCGGCGGCCGCCACCCCCTCCGTAGAACTGCTCCGGACGGTCCTGCGGTACGCCGGCGGCCTCCCCGAAGCGCGCCTCGCGGCGCTCCGGCCGCTGGTGCGCCGCCTGGTCGACGAACTGACCCGGCAGCTCGCCACCCGGCTGCGCCCCGCCCTCACCGGCACGATGCTGGCCCGGCCCACCCGCCGCCCCGGAGGCCGGCTGGACCTGCCGCGCACACTGCGCGCCAACCTCGCCACCGCCCGCCGCACGGCCGACGGGACGGTCCGGGTGATCCCCGAGAAGCCGGTGTTCCGCAGTCGCGGCCGCCGGTCGGCCGACTGGCGGCTGATCCTGGTCACCGATGTCTCCGGATCCATGGAGGCGTCCACGATCTGGTCCGCGCTGACCGCCTCCGTGCTCGCCGGGGTGCCGACCCTGAGCACGCACTTCCTGGCCTTCTCCACGGAGGTCGTCGACCTCACCGGCCATGTGCACGATCCCCTCTCCCTCCTGCTGGAGGTGAGCGTGGGCGGAGGCACGCACATCGCCGCCGGGCTGCGGCACGCCCGCAGCCTGATCGCCGTGCCCTCCCGCACCCTCGTCGTCGTCATCAGCGACTTCGAGGAGGGTGCGCCGCTCGGCGGACTGCTGGCCGAGGTGCGGGCCCTGGTGACCACCGGCTGCCACGTCCTCGGGTGCGCGAGCCTCGACGACGCCGGCAGGCCCCGCTACTCGACGGGCGTCGCCGGGCAGCTCGTGGCCGCCGGCATGCCCGTGGCGGCCCTCAGCCCACTCGAACTGGCTCGCTGGATAGGGGAGAAGACCGCATGAACGCCGACCGGTTGCCACCCGTCGCGCCCGAGGTCACGGCCACGCTGGTGGAGGACCTCTCGCCCCGGCTGCGCAAGCGGCTGGACGCGATGGTCACCAAGCTCGGCGCCCGCCCGACGCACCGCGACGGAGACACGGTGACGATCGCGGTCGACGACGAGACCGAGTTGCGTTTGCACGCCCCGGGCGGTGTGGTGGCGACGGCGGACGACATCACCTGCGGCTGCCTCCTCGCACCCGCCTGCGTCCACCGCGCGGCAGCCGCCTGCGCCGCCCCTACGGCGGACATGGAACTCGTCGACCGGCCCACCCAGGCGGACCCCGGACCCGCCTCCGCGACGGACCCCGCCCCCGACTCCTCACCCGCCCCCGACTCCTCGCCCGAGGTGGCGAGTCCGGCCCAGCGTGCCGCGGCCGACGCCCTGTGGCGGGCGGGCGCCGCCGTGCTGGAGGCCGGCGTCGACGGCGCCGGAGCCGTCACTCAGTCGGCCCTCCTCCGCGCCGCGCACACCGCCCGGCTCCGGCACCTGCCGCGCGCCGCGGGCGCCGCGCTGTCCGTCGTCACGCTGGTGCGCGCGGCCCGCGCCGGCGACCCGTCCTACCGCACCGCCGAACTCGTCACCGCCCTGGCCGAACTCCTGGGCACAGCACACCGGGTGGGGAGGGCGTCGGGGGCGGAACTGGCCGCGGTCAGAGGCAGTGCGCGCCGCCCGTACAGCCCGGACGGCTCGCTACGCCTGTACGGCCTGTTCACCGAACCCGTGGTCACCGACTCGGGGCACGGTGGCGTCCGCACCTGGGTCGCCGGAACCGACGGCCGCCTCTGCACGGTCGGCGACGTGGCCCCTGGCGGCGTCGGGCGCGCCCTGGGCGTGGCCGACCGGGCCGTGCGCCTGGGGGACAGCGCGCTCACCCACCGGGAGCTGGGCCGGGCCGGCCTGGCGGTCTCGGGTGCGACGGTCTCGCCGGACGGCAGACTGGGCGCCGGGAAGGGCGTCAAGGCCGTCACCGCCCGGGGTGCCGCGTGGACGGAGCCGCCGCTCGCCGCCCTGTGGGAAACGCCGCCGTCCGAACAGGCAGCCCGCGCCCTGCGCTCCACCTCCCGCTACGCGGACCCGGACGGCGGAGGCCGCGACCTGCTCTTCCTGGACGTCGAACTCCTCGGCGCCGTACGGGAGCCGGGTGGCACCTGTCTGCTCGCGCTGTGCGAGGGAGGCGTTGCCGTCCGGCTCACCGTCGCCGACGACGACCCCGCGCTGGCCCACCGCGACAACCTGATGCTGCTGGCCACGGCGCCGGGGACACGGCTGAGGATCATCGGCCGCCTGGTGCCGGCCCTCCACCCCCGGCTCACCCTCCTCGCCTGCTCGCACCCCGCCGGCGAGGGCACGATCGACCTCGGCCTCGACCGTCTGCGCCGCGCCGACCTCCCGGACCCGGCCGCCTCCGTACACGTCGCCCCGCCGCAGCCCGGAGGGTCCGGCGAGCACTCGCCCCTGTACCTCCTGGAGCGCCGGGTCGAACAGACGGTCCCGGCAGGCCGCGCAGCCCTCGGCATGCTCGGCGACGTCACCGCAGAGACCCGCCGCCTCCGCCGCGCGGGCCTCCCCACGGCCGCCGGACTCCTCACCGCCCTGTGCACCGCGGCGGCCCAACGCGATCGCGACCTCTTCGGCCGCCTCCTCCCGGCCGACACCGACGGCTTCGCCACCTACTGGCTCACCGCCGCCCGTTACACGGCCGCCGTGGCCGAATCCCTGTGCGCGGCGGCCTGGGAACCGACGCAGGCGGGCCCGGCCGCGGCAGCATCCGCCCCGGGCCAGGGAGGGCGGCGGGCGTAAACCGCTCAGCCGTCCAGGGTGCGGACCGCCCCGGGCGCGCCGAACGGTGCCCTTGCTCGCCGTGGGTGGGGGCATCAGCGGCTGATGAGAGGTGTACGTTCGTACGCTCTGTGTCGCGGGCTCCCGTCGTGTCTGTCGACGTAACGCCCCGGCCCGCCCTGGCCGAGTGGTACGCCCGCGTGGAGCAGGCGCCGTAGGGCTCTGGCCATAATCACCGGACGCGCGCTCGACGACTCCGGGAAGCAGAAACCAGGGTTTCATTCTGTCTATACTTGCTTGACCAAATGTCAACCAAGTGCGAGCTGAAGGGGAGCCCATGCAGGGATCGGAGCCGAACGAGACCGAGGCTGACGCGATCCTCGCGGCCGTCGCCGCCGGCGTCGACGGGATCGCCGCCACGGTCGGCGATCACTGTGAAGTGCTGGTACACGACTACCGGAGCCCCGAGAGCTCGGTCGTGGCGGTCGGGGGGTCGGTCACGGGGCGACGCGCCGGGGACCCGATGAGCGAGATCGGCCGCCGCATGCACGCCGCCGGCGACGCGGCACAGCCGGACATCAACTACCGCAACCGCACTCCCGACGGCCGGATGATCAGGAGCTCGACGATCCCCCTGCGGGACAGCGGCGGACGCGTGATCGGCTGCCTCTGCATCAACGTGGACACCACCGCCCTGCACACCCTGCGCGACCAGCTCGACACGATGCTGGGCGGGTCCGGGCCGGAAACCGTCCCGACGACCGACTTCCCGTCGAGCTTCGACGCGGCGCTCGACGAGATCCTGCTGTACGAGGCCCGGTCCCGCGACAAGGAGCTGACCGACCTGACCACGGCCGAACGCGGCGAGGTCCTGCGGCGGATCGACGAGCGCGGGCTGCTGCAGGCGCGCGGGGCCGTCCGCAGGATCAGCACCCGGCTCGGCGTCTCGCGCGCCGCTGTCTACAAGACCCTCAAGGCCGGCCACGGGCGTGACTAGAGCACCACTCCACGCCGCCGTGGCGGGTCACCGTCGGGATGGTGTGCGGCCTGGCGGACGCGCTGGAGGTACGCGCCCACCGCGCCATGGTTCATGGGCCAGAGGCGTGCAGGGATCGCCGCGACCCCCCGGGACCTTGCCGGCATCGGCGTCGTGGTCACCCACAGCGCGGACGCGGACGAATACCTGACGACACACGGCAATCCCCCCGGCGCCACCGTCCTCCTGGCCGGCGCCGGCGGGCCCACGCCCGAAGGAGCCCTCACTTTGCCCGCCACACCGTCCTCCTCGGCAGCAGCCGAGGACCGCACCACGACACCTGAGCTCATCGACCGCTCCGGCACGCGCTACGAACTCACCGATCCACGATGGCGCGGCGACGACCGGTCACCCCTGATGATCACCCCGCTTCCCGGCATCACCGCTGACCGGATCGTCACCGGGGAACGGTCCCTGTGGCGCTATCAGGCAGCCCTGCCGATCACCCCCGGAGCGCGGGTGAGTCTCGGCGAAGGATGGACCCCCTTGATCGAATCCGAGTGGTCGGGGCACTCCGTGCACTTCAAGCTCGAATGGTTCAACCCGACGTCGAGCTTCAAGGACCGCGGCGTGAGCGTGATGGTCTCCCACCTGCGGGACACCGGCGCCGAACGCCTCCTGGAGGACAGCTCGGGCAACGGGGGCTCGGCGGTGGCCGCCTACGCGGCGGCTGCCGGGATCCCGGCGAAGATCATTGTCCCCGCTGCCACATCGGAGGCGAAGGTCCTCCAGGCCAGGGCCTTCGGCGCCGAGATCGAGAGGGTGCCCGGAACCCGGGACGAGGTCGCCGCCGAAGCCGTCCGCCAGTCCGCGGATATCCCCTACGCCAGCCACAACTGGCACCCGATGTTCCTGCAGGGCACCAAGACACTGGCGTACGAGCTCTGGGAGATGCTCGGTTTCCGGGCACCGGACAACGTGGTCCTCGTAGCGGGAGCCGGGAGCATCGTTCTCGGCTGCGACCTGGCCTTCACCGAACTGCTGGCCGCCGGCCAGATCGGCCACCGGCCACGCCTGCTCGTGGGACAGCCGGAACACTGGGCCACCATCGTGGACACCCTCAACGGGATCGACCCGGAGTCGAGAGGCGAGCGGCTCCCGACCATCGCCGAAGGTGCCTCGATCGCGCGCCCCGTACGCCTGCCGGAGACGGTCGCCGCCATCACCCGTTCCGGCGGCGCCGGTTACGCCGTACCGGAACGTGAGATCACCGAAGCGCAGCGCCGCCTGGTCGCGCAGGGGTTGTACGCCGAGCCGACGAGTGCCGTCGCCGCCGCCGCCCTGGAGCACTTCATCGCCGACGGGACCATCCGGCCGGGGCAGACCACGGTCGTGGTGCTGACCGGCTCCGGACTCAAGTCCGCAGAGCGGATGTCGGCAATCTTCGACGGCACCTCCGCCGACCCGTCATGACCACCACCACACCGGGGAGTTCCGCCTTGCCCACCGGCATCCAGCTCCGAAACAGCACCGACCTCGTTCCGCCACGCGGCCACTATGCGCACACCGCCACCCACGCCGGGGTGGTGTACGTGTCGGGTCAGCTCCCGGTCACCCCCCAGGGTGTGGCCATCGCGGACGCGCCGTTCGCAGTACAGGCACGCCAGACCCTCGACAACCTCGACAACTGCCTCGCCGCAGCCGGGACCTCCCGCGACCGTCTGCTCGCCGTCACGGTCTACGTCAGCGACATGGCCGACTGGCCGGAGTTCGACGCCCTGTACGCCGAGTGGATCGGCGCGCACCGTCCCTCCCGCGCGGTCGCCGGGGTGTCGAGCCTGCATTACGGCGCGGCGGTCGAGGTCCAGGCCGTCGCCGCCGCCGGCACCTGACCCCGGGCGGGGTGCCGCGCCGAGGTGCGAGACGCGTGGTGCGCGACTGAGCCCGAGCTCGTTCAGCTCCTCGCGGCTACCGTCGTACCCGCTGTCCTGACCAGGGTTCCCGGCCCGGACTCGGCGGTGGCGACCAAGCGGGCCGTGGCGTCCGGCCGGCAGGACGGGCCTCCGCACGGTCCGGGGCGTCACGGCGGGACTGCTCGTACGGCGCGTGCTCACCGTGGTGGGTCCGGCCGCGTCCTGGCGCCGTCCGCCACGGCGTACACGGTCGTCAAGCTCGCCGGTGCCGTCCCTCTCGGTTTCCTGGGTGTCCAGACGTGCTGTGCAGCCGGCGCAATCGCTCGGTGAGTAAGGCGGCGAGCACCCCCGGTCGGCGATCCGTGGCGTACCGGGTTGGTCGGCGATGTCTGCAACCCGAAGATCGCCGTCTACCACACGCGCCTGCTGCCCTCGCGCCGTCCGGCACCTCGCCGCACCTGGGGATGACCCTGCTGGTCCGCAGCCATGCGGCCCTTACCCCGGTCTGGCTCGGCAGCTACGTTCTGGTGCCGGCCAAGGCCCGTACGTTCTTCGAGGAGGCTCGGGGCCGTGACGGGATATTTCGGTGTGGGCGGGGGATTCCTCGTCGTTCCCGCCCTGATGAGCGTGCTCGGTCCGCGCATGAAGCAGGCGGTGGGCACCAGCCTGCTGGTCATCACCGTCAACTCCCTGGTGGTGCTCACCGCACGATCGGGAACCGGCGGTGAGCTGCGATGGGAGGTGATCGCACCGTTCACGGGAGCCGCGATTCTCGGCGCCTGGGACGGCAAGCGACTCGCCACGAAGATCACAAACGTGACCCTGCAGAGGGCTGTCGCCTTCGTTCTGCCGGCGGTGGCGGCCCTCATGCTCGCCGACGTGATCGTCTGATCACGAAGGCCGCCGAGAGGTCAGGCCAGCGAGAGGAACAGCTTCTCCAGCCGGGCACGCATCTCGTTCGGGTCCTCGCCGGAGCGTTGCCCGTCCGCCATCTCCGTCAGGCACTGCTGGAGGCCGGTCGCGATGATCGCGAAACCGGCCCGGTCGAGCGCCCGCGACGCGGCCGCCAGCTGGGTGACGACCTCCTCGCAGTCCCGGCCTTCCTCGATCATCCGGATCACTCCGGAGATCTGCCCCTGAGCCCGGCGCAACCGGTTCAGGACCGACTTCAGTTCCGCCCCTGCCAGTTCAAGCTCCATCATCACTCCTCATGGATACCCCCAGGGGTAATGTACTCCCCTTGGTCGGGGCACCGTCGAAGAACAAGGATGACATCTGCCATGACCGCGGTCACCGCCCTTGACATCCGCCAGGCCCGCGCGCGCCTGCACGAACTGACCGTCATCGACGTCCGTACCCCTTGCGAGTACGCCGGCGGTCACCTCGCCGGCGCCCTCAACACCTCCCCTCGACCGGATCCAGCGGGCCCTGCCCGGCATCCGCCACGCGGCTGACCGCGGTGATGTCCTGGTCGTGTGCGCCTCCGGCCCCCGCTCCCGCATCGCCTGCGGGATCCTCGCAAAGGGGGTGGGCGGCGCGTACCTGGAGGAGTGAGCCGTCATTCCGTCCCGGGCCGAGTGCGGCGGGCGTAGGCGCGGGCGGCGCGGGCGCGGTCGCCGCAGCGGGTGGAGCACCAGTGGCGGCGGCCCTGGCGGATCAGATAGCGGTTGCATGGTGGGGAGCCACAGGCGGTCAAGCGCTCCGCCTCAGGACCGGTGAGGAGGTCGGCGGCGTCGGCGGCCAGGGTTGCCAGGGCGTGGTCGACGATCGCGGAGGTGGGGTGGGGCGTGGCCCGGTAGGGGCCGTTCTTCTCGTCCCACTGCAGCAGGGGGGCGGTGGGGACGCGTGTCATCGCGTCGTTGATGGCGGCGACAGCGGCGGGACGGGCGGGGAGCCCTGCGGTACGGGAGGTGAACAGGGTCCTGATCTGCTCGCGCAGCGCGCGCAGTTGGGTCGCGCAGAACTCCTGCAGGCCGGCGTCCACCGGGGCGAGGCCGTGTTCGGTCAGCCAGTGGTTCGCCTGGGCGGGGGTGCCCAGGAAATCGGCCGTGTGCCCCCCGGGCAGCGCGATCGCACTGTTGGCGAGGGCGAGGGAGGGGTGTTCATCCTCGCCCTGCGCGGGCTGCGGCGCGGGTTCTTCCATCATGGACTCCTTCATATATCTCATGGTACGGCTTGCGTCCATCCGTGAGAAATGGCTAGAGTCGTCTCACGTTTCGCTTGAAACTATCCGTGAGGTGTCTTTCTTCATGTCTTCTCTCCCCGCAACGGCCGACCAGTTCCCGGTCCGTGTTCTCGGCGGCCCGACCACCCTCTTCGAGTACGGCGGCCTGCGCTTCCTGACCGACCCGACCTTCGACGGCCCGGGCGACTACCCGGGGGCAGGCCCGACCTTGACCAAGACCGCCCCCGCAGCCGCTGACCCGGCCGCCCTGGGCCCTATCGACGTGGTCCTGCTCTCGCACGACGAGCATGCCGACAACCTCGACGAGTCCGGTCGCGCCCTGCTCGCCGACGTCCCGCTCACGCTCACCACTCCGAGCGGCGGTCTGCGTCTCAGGGGCACGGCCAGGGGCCTGGCCGACTGGGAGGCCGTCGAGCTGAACCGTCCCGACGGCGGCACGGTGACCGTGACCGGCGTACCCGCCGTCCACGGTCCCGGCGCGCGGGAGAAGGTCGAGCCGATCACGGGCCAGGTCGTCGGCTTCGTCCTGACCGGAGAGGGTCTGCCCACCGTCTACGTCAGCGGCGACAACGCGTCGCTCGACGCCGTCAGGCAGGTCGCCGAGCGGTTCGGACCGGTGGACACCGCCGTCCTGTTCGCCGGCGCGCCCCGCCTCCCTGTCCTTTTCGACGGCGGCCTGGTCGTCCTGGACAGTGCCCAGGCCGCCCAGGCCACCGAGATCCTCGGCGCCCGCCGCGTGGTTCCGGCCCACCACGACAGCTGGGCGCACTTCACGGAGGGCCGCAAGGAGCTGGAGGCCGCCTTCACCGCCGCCGGTCTGGCGGACCGCCTGGACCCGGACTGGATCCAGCGCGGCTGAGCCGGAGTCGGGCCGGCCGGGTCAACTGGTGCCGGCGACGCCTGAACTCCCGGTAGGAGTGGCAGGACGGACACGGCTTGCGCTGACGGCCCGGTGGCCGACCTCAGGTCGGCTTGCGCCACACGGAGATGTGCTTCGCGGAGTCCTGGGTGAACGGCGCTCCGTCATCTTGCGGCGCAGCACCGCTGCCATGTGTTCGGACAGCTCGATGCCCACCACCGGCACGCCGCGTTCCCGGAGCGGGACACCCACCGGCCGGTCCCGATGGCGAACTCCGGTGCCCGGCCGTCTCCGGCGAGCTCGGCGAGGAAGGTGAGAGTCGGTCCGAGAACGGCGGCCGAGGACATCGCGGTCTCCTCGGCGTCGTAACGGTCGGCGGTCGCACGGTCCACAGCTCACTGCTTGTCACGGGCCTTCACTTTGCCGGGTACCGGGGTGCTGTCGATGCGTTTCCTGCCACCGGCTCCGATCACACCGTTCGGGGCGGGCGCGGATCACCAGCCCCGGAGTGTTCCGACCACCGTGGAGATCATTCCGGCAGGCATTCTCATACCGGCCGGGAGTGTTCGGTTCGGGGCAGGCCGAGCAGGCCGCGTGCCACGACTTCGACGGACTCGTTTCGCTCCCTGGCCAGAGCGATCACCGCTCGGCAGGCGAGCTCGTTGATCCCGAAGGCCAGGGCGTCGGGTGCGACCCAGCCGGCCGCCTCGTCGAGGCGGTCCGCGTCGTCCTCGGCGCTCGCGGTCACATAGGTCGCGGCGGCTTCGAACATGTTGTGCCGCGGCCGGGACGGGTCCCGTGGCGGAACGGGGACGGGCGGATGCGCGGTGAAGGCCTTTCGCAGGCGGGCAAGCGCGCGACGAACAGTGATCATGTAAAGCCGCCTTCCCTGGGACGACGCGGTGGGCGTCGTGTACCGCACACACCTCAAGTCTGCCACCGAGCAGAGGAGTTCGAACCTGATCGGTCCGACGCGCGGGATCGAGCAGACGGTGTCGGAGAGCGGGGCGCCGGGTGGCGCCGGCCCGAACCCACCCTGCAGGCCCCCGACCACTGGGACTGCACGGCCGCCGCCGTGTGCCTTCAGGAAGGCGCTGCGATGCCCGTCCTCGGTGACTCCGGCGCGCCCACCAGTCGGTCCAGCGACGGCGCCAGAACCGGGACGCAGCGCCTTCGCGTACGCCTCCGAGAGGTGGCTCTCGTGGCGGTAGACGGCGGTGTCGGCGACGACTACGGGGCAGATGCCGGTGCCGGGAGCGCAGAGCCACGGCGTGGGGTCGATGACCGTGGTGGCCGTTCTGGACGCGGCGGCGCGGAGGGCGGCACCGCGGGTCGCGTCGCGCGTCGCTTCCGGCAAGTGGTTCGCTCAGGCGCGCAGTTGCGGGGAGTTCCCGGCGGCGCAGTCGACCGGGTCGCCCTTGGGCCACGGGGTGTCGAGCAGGGCGGCGACCCGGGTTCCGGGGGAGGCCCGCTCGCGGAAGGTGTGCTGGTAGCCGGTGCTCCACTGGCGGAGGGGGTCCGCGGCGGGGCGGTACGGGTCCCCGGCGTCCGAGGAGGAGACGACGACCAGCTCGGGGTGCAGGGTCTCGATCCTCGCCATCGCGGCGGTGCGCCAGGTGTCGCAGGCGCTGTACGGCTGGCGGCCGCTGATGATGGTCACGGCGGCGACCTTGCAGGAGGCCTTCGTCAGCGGGACCAGCTTCCAGCCGCGTGTGGTCGCGAGCCGTTCCAGGGCGGGGAACCACTGGGCCGCGTGCGAGTCGCCGAAGAGGACGACCGTACGCGAGGACGTCCGTCGCCGTAGACGCAGCACCTGGTCGTGGTGGTGGCGTAGTCGGCGTGGCAGCTGTCCGGGTAGACCGCGGAGCGCGATGACCTCACCTTCAGCAGGGGCGGGGCGATGTTGCTCGGCAGGGACGTGGGGGACGACGCCAGGAGTTCGGCGAGGTGTGCCTGCGGGGCCGGTGCGCCGGAGAGAGCAGGCGCCAGCGCCGGCGCGGGGCCGCCCACCTCGATCGTCGGCGGGACCGCCGTCGCCGTCAGGGACAGCGCCGAGACGCCGGCCGACAGCGCGGCGCCGAGAACCAGGGGTTGCGCCGTTGCCGCCCCGACCTCGCCGGAAGCGCGAAGGTTCAGCCGCGGGAATCAACGGTTCACCTTCCGGTGCGGTGACATGCCTTGAGCGAGGGCCGGTGCGGCGCGCTCCTCCGCGAGCCGGCATCAGGCGGTGAGGCCCCGCGTCGTGAGTGCCGGTCGCCCGCCGCCACGTGCGAGGCCTCCCGGCCGGTGCGCCCGCGCATCCGCATGTGCGGGGAACCGGGCGCCGGACGCCCTACCGAGTAAGCCGGATCATCCCGAGCGGCTGTTACACAACGATCATTGAGTGCGTCCGAGCGACCCCGGAATACTTCAGGGCCCCGGGGTCGAACGAATCCGAACACACCCCGCGCGGGCTGGGCCTTCGCCCGCCCGATTCACTCCTGAGCAGGGACAATCTTGCGTAAACGATCAAAGAAGGCGTACGTCGTCGCTGCGGCCGCCGTCGTCCTGACCGCCGGCATGACCGGCCCGGCAACGGCGAGGACCAGTGGCCCGGACACGACAGCACCGGTCGGTGCCAAGGGCTTGGGGACAGCCGGCAGGACCGTCCACACCGTCACCTTGATCACCGGTGACCGGGTGCAGGTGGACTCCCGTGGCCGGGTCGGCGGTATCCAGCGGGCGAAGGGCCGGGAGGACATCCCCTTCTTCACCCGGACGCAGGACGGCCGTACCTATGTGATGCCGCGTGACGCCCGGCGGCTGATCGCCGACGGCACCCTGGACGAGCGGCTGTTCGACGTCACCGGACTCGCGGAACCTGCGAGCCGCAAGGCCAACCGGGCCGGCCTGAAGGTGATCGTCGGCTACCGGGGACCGGCGGCCGAGTCGGCCCGCGCGGAGGTGCGGTCCTCCGACGGCACCACCGTCCGCCGGACCCTTTCGGCCCTGGACGCCGATGCCGTCACCGACGCCGGAGCCACCGACAGCAACGGTTCGCTGTGGGACGCCGTGACCCGTCAGCGGGACGACGGTTCGGCGGCCAGGGCCTCCGGTATCGCGCGGATCTGGCTGGACGGCGTACGGAAGGCGTCGCTCGACCGCAGCACCGGACAGATCGGCGCCCCGGCGGCCTGGGCCCGCTCGTACGACGGCACCGGTGTGAAGATCGCCGTCGTGGACACCGGGATCGACGCCTCTCACCCGGACCTGACGGGCCGAGTGGTGGCGGCGCGGAACTTCAGCGGCTCCCCGGACGTCCTGGACCGTGTGGGCCACGGCACGCACGTGGCCTCCGTCGCGGCCGGTTCGGGAGCGAAGGACGCCCGGTTCAAGGGCGTCGCGCCCGGCGCCCAGCTGATCAACGCGAAGGTGCTGGACGACCGGGGCGTCGGTGACGACTCCGGCATCCTCGCCGGGGTCGACTGGGCCGTCGCCCAGGGTGCCGACGTCATCAACATGAGCCTGGGCAGCCCCGACACCCTGGGGATCGACCCACTGGAGGCCCAGGTCAACAAGATCTCCGCGGAGAAGGGCATCCTGTTCGCGATAGCCGCGGGCAACAGCGGCTCGGGACGGGGCACGGTCGCGTCGCCGGGCAGCGCGGACGCGGCCCTGACGGTCGGCGCCGTCGACGACGACGAGCAGATCGCCGACTTCTCCAGCGTCGGCCCCCGCACCGGGGACGGTGCCGTCAAGCCCGACATCACCGCGCCGGGCGTCGACATCACGGCGGCCGCCGCGGCCGGCACCCCGGGACAGAACCCCCCCGGATACGTCAGCCAGAGCGGCACGTCGATGGCGACCCCGCACGTCGCCGGCGCCGCGGCGATCCTCAAGCAGAAGAACCCCACCTGGACGGGCGCACAGATCAAGGCCGTCCTGACGGGCTCGGCCACGGACGGCTCCCACTCGGTCTTCCAGCAGGGCGCGGGCCGGCTCACGGTCGACAAGGCGATCGACCAGACGCTCGTCTCCGAACCGGGCTCGGTCAGCCTGGGTACCCAGCAGTGGCCCCACACCGACGACACACCCGTCACCGAGCAGGTGACGTACCGGAACACCGGCACCACCGACGTCACGCTCGACCTGTCGCTGGCAGCGCCCACCGGCGGCGACGGACAGCCCGCCCCGGCCGGGTTCTTCACCCTCGGAGCCCAGCGGATCACCGTCCCGGCGGGCGGCGACGCCGCCGTGGACCTGACGGCCGACACCCGGCTGGGCGGCACGGTCGACGGCTCGTACTCGGCCACGGTCGTCGCGTCCGGAGACGGCCGGACCGTGCGCACCACGACCTCGGTGGACCGGGAGAGCGAGTCGTACGACGTCACGTTCAAGACCATCGGGCGGGACGGTGGAGCCGGCACCAACTGGCAGGCCGACCTGAAGGGTTACCGCGGATCCGCGGCGGGCCTGCGGTTCTTCCCGGACCTGTCGTCGGGCACCACCACGGTCCGGCTGCCGCGCGGCACCTACAGCCTCGCCGCCGACATGCTGGTCGACCCCGCGGCCCCGGACAAGGGCGTCGACCTGATCAACAATCCGCAGCTCCCGGTGACCGGTCCCACCACGGTCACCCTCGACGCCCGGACCACCAGGCCGGTGGACTTCAAGGTGCCGGACGCCGACGCGCGTCCCACGCGCGCCGGAATGATGTCCACCCTGAACACACCCGAGACCTTCATCATCGAAGGGGGCGAGTTCAGCAGCTTCGACAACCTGCGCACCGCGTACCAGGGCCCCAAGATGGACGACGGCGTCCTCGCCCAGCAGTGGTCCGCGCACTGGGAGCGGGGCACCAACGAATACAACGTCCTCACCGGCGGCCCGGTCCAGGAGCTGGCCACCGGCTACAGCAAGACGTACACGGCCAAGGACATGGCCCTGGTGAAGGCGAGGCTCGGGTCGTCCGTACCCGGTATGGACGGCGCTTTGGCGGCGCACGGCACGCTGGACTGGGGAGGCGGCGTCGAGGCCCCCTACCTGGTGCGGTCGGCACCGGGAACGCGCAACGTGTACCTGTCCACGGCCGACGGGGCCGCCTGGAACATCGTCGCGGGCGTGCTGGGCGAGGCGGACCCGGCGGGATACCGGAACTTCGACTCGGCTTACGAGCTCGACGGGCCGCAGCGGTTCACGGCGGGGGCGACGTACACCGAGACCTTCAACGTCGGTGTCGCAGGGCCGCGGTTGAAGGCGGACGACGGGATCGTACGCGACGGCGACGACATCTACGGCGCGTTCCCGCTGGTCAGTGACGGGTCAGGCCATTCCGGATTCGCCGAGTACGCGAGTGCGAGCACGACCATCCACCGCAACGGCGAGCTGTACACACAGAAGGACGTCGCCATCGACCAGGAGCCCTTCACGCTGCCGTCGGACACCGCCGCGTACACGGTGTCGACCACGATCAACCGGAACCCTGCGATCAACCGCACCGGCACCCGGATCGACGCCTCGTGGAGCTTCAAGTCGGCCCGTACGGACAGTGCGGCCATGCTGCCGGTCTCCACGGTCCGCTTCCTGCCGCAGCTCGCGCTGGACTCCACCGTTCCAGCGGGCGGCAAGCAGACCTTCCCCGTCGAGGTACAGGGCGCGGCTGCGGGCGACGGCCTGAAGACCCTGCAGGTCCTGGTGTCGTACGACGACACGAAGTGGCTGCCCGTCCCGGTCAGGGCGGACAGGATCACGGTACGCGCCCCGGAGAAGGGCAGGTCGATCTCGCTGAAGGCCGTCGTCACCGACAAGGACGACAACCGGTCGACGGTCACGATTCACGACGCCTACTCCGGCAGGTGACACCGCACGGGGCCGCAAGCCACGGGGCGCGCGATCGGGTGAGCCACCGACGGACGTGACACGGCCCCGGGTGAGTCGAGGAGCGCGGCCCGCCGGAACGGATGTTCCGGCGGGCCGCCTTCCCGCGTGAGGGAAGCGTGGCTCTTCCAGGAGCCCCGACTCCGCCGGAATCGGCCGATCGGCCGCGTCGAGCGTTTCGATTCGCATACCCTCCGCCGCGGTTCAGCGTGCCGGCACCTGGACCGGTCGAACGGGGCAGTCCGCGGGGGCGAGGCGTTCGTCCCGCCCGACCAGGATCACGGACACGGCCCCCTGCTTGTGCGCGGCGAACGCGGCCGTGCAGACGAGCTGGTCACGGGCGGGGGCGGACAGCCGAGCCACCCGCAGACGCAGTTCGACCTCGACGGCCGGGCCACGGGTCACGACCCGGTCCACGGTGGATGCCGCACGCGGCAGCGAGGGAGCATTGCGGAACCCGGCCCGCCGTTCGGCCTTGTCCGGGCCGGTGAGCAGGGCGGTGACGGCCGCGAGAGGCGAGAGGGACTCGCTCGTCTCCTCACCCACCGAGGGCGAACCGTCGAGGCCGTCACGTCCGGGGAACCCGGCGGTGCCGGACGCCGAGCCATCCGGTCCGGCGGAGCCCGCCACGCCGTTCGGCCACGGTGAGTCGACGTGGCGTGGCACGGGCAACAGTTCCTCGTCGGGGGAGAAGAGGAACACCAGCACCCGTCCCTCACGCGGGGGGAGCAGATCGGCGACAGCCGGACTGCCGGCCTCGACCACGGCCGTCTCCTGGATACCGCAGCCCACGAGCGGGCCCCCGGCCAGCACCAGCAGTGTCGCGAGCCGTACCGCCCGACCCGCACGGGACACCGGAATCCTCACGCCCCGGCCTCCGTCCGGTCCCGGCCGTCCGCCGGTCCCCTGCCACCGTGCGCCTCCGACGGACCGTCCGGCGCGCCGATGCCGGGCGAGGGCCCGGCGAAGGGCAGCTCGACGGTGAACGACGCGCCGCCGTCGGGCGCGTTCTCCGCGCGGATCGTGCCGCCGTGCAGCTGTACGTTCTCCGCGGTGATCGCAAGCCCGAGACCGCTGCCCGACGAACGGGAACGCGCGGTGTCCGCCTTGTAGAAACGGTCGAAGATGTGCGGCAGCGCGTCCGGTGCGATCCCGGGGCCGCTGTCGCGTACCTCGGTGACCAGCACGTCCCCGCGTGCCGACAGGCGTACGGCGACCGGTTCCGCACCGTGGCGAAGGGCGTTGCCCACCAGATTGGCCACGATGACGTCGAAGCGGCGCGGGTCGAGGCGGATACGGAGGCCGTCGGGCAGCTCCGCCCGGACCCGGCCGGTCCACTGTCTGCCGGACAGGGTGCTGCGTACGGCCTCCGCGGCGTCCACCTCGTCGGTGGTGAGCTCCGCCGCGCGGGCGTCGAAACGGGATATCTCCATCAGATCCTCCACCAGCACCGCCAGTTTGGTGGTCTCGGCACTGATCAGGCGCACCGCCCGAGCGGTGTCCGGGGCGAGCGTCCCGGCGTCCTCGTCCACCACGTCCGTGACGGCGAGCATGCCGGCGAGCGGGGTGCGCAACTCGTGCGAGACGTCCGAGGCGAAGCGCCGGGCCCGCGCCCCGGCATCCCGCAACTCCTGCACGGAGCGCTCCAGACGGGCCGCCGACTCGTTGAACGTCCTGGCCAGGTCGGCCATCTCGTCCCGGCCGTGTACGGGGATGCGGGTGTCGAGCCGCCCACCGCCCATGGACTGCGCGGCTCGCCGCAGTTCACGGACGGGGCGCAGCACGCTACGCGCCGCGAGCAGTGCGGGCACCAGGGCCACGGCCAGCCCTGGCAGCGCCCCGTCGCGCGCAGCGGTCACCAGCGCCTCGATGTCCGCCTCCTCGTTCGTCAAGGGCATCACGGCGAAGAGGACCAGGCCACTGGGTACCGCGTCACCGCCGGCGACGACGCGAGTCATCACCGGCAGCCCGATCGTCAGATACGCCTTCCCGTCCTTGACGACCCGCTCGAAGCTGCCGTGCGGAGAGGTGTGCGCGGTGCGGCGCAGCTCCGCGGTCAGAACACCGGAGACGGGCCGGTCACCCGAGGAGGCGCGCAACGAGCCGTACTCGGCGAAGACGATCCACGGATGGGGTTTGGCGCGCGCCGCGATGTCGTAGAGGTACCACCGCAGCGAATCAGGGTCCAGGGGCAGGCCGGGGGCGAACCGCTCGGCCTCCTCCCGGAAGGAGGCTACGGCCGTGTCCTGCGCCCGCACGAGGACCGCGCTGCGCGCCTCCCGATAGGTCAACGCGGCGGTCGTGACGGCGCTGACCGAGGCCACCAGCAGGAACGCGATCACCAGCCGGGTCCGGAGGCCGAACGCCGCGGTCGCGCCGGACATTCTCCCGGCGGACCCTGCGACCGGTTCCGGCTTCGCGGAGGACCTCCTTCCGGTGAACCTCCCGGCCAACCTCCCAGCGAGCCCCACAACCAGCCTCACAGCGGACCGAAGCGGTAGCCGAAGCCACGCAGCGTCTGTATGTATCTGGGATCACCGGACGGATCTTCGATCTTGGTGCGCAACCGGCGCACACAGGCGTCCACCAGACGGACGTCACTGTGATAACTGTGCGCCCAGACCGCTTCCAGGAGCCGCTGCCTGCTGAAGACCTGTTCCGGCACCGCCGACAGGTGCAGCAACAGCTTCAGTTCGGAGGGTGCGAGGGCGACCGGGGCGCCCGACCTGAGGACGGTGTGACCGGCACGGTCGATGTGGAGCTCACCGTGGTGCTCGACGGCGGGACGCGCGTCCACCGGAGCTTCGACGCTGCGCAGGACGGCACGTATCCGGGCTTCGATGACCTCGGTACGGGCGGGCTTGACGATGTAGTCGTCCGCACCCGCGTCCAGGCCGACGACGATGTCCACGTCGTCGCCGCGCGCGGTCAGCATGATGATCGGCAACTGGCTGGTCTCGCGTACCCGGCAGCACACCTCGACGCCGCTCATGGCGGGCAGCATCAGGTCGAGCAGCAGGAGATCGGGGCGGAAGGCACGCAGTGCCTCCAGACCGGCCTCACCGGTCGCGGTGGCGAGGACGTCGTGTCCACGGCGGCGCAGCCCGAGCTCGACGCCCTCGCGCACGGAGGGGTCGTCTTCGACGAGGAGGACGCGTGGCATGGCGGGGTCTCCGGGGGCGTGGGGGACGGGCAGGGGTGAAGGGTTCGGCGACTGAAGGGCGGGGACCGAACGGCGGGGACAGGACCGGACCGATGGTCGGGTGACAGCGCCCGTGTTCTCGCGCATCGCCGGTCAGCCGGCGGCCCGCGCCGGCGGCTCCGGTGCGGAGCGCTCCGGCGCAGGCGGTCGGAGGCCCGGCCCGGCAGCGCGTCGGGCGCGTCCGGCTCGGTCAGCCGTGGAAGCCGCGCCCGCCGCGCGAACACGACCGCGACTTCGTCCCGGCGCTCCCGCCCCGCGGCGACCCACCCGGTGCTGGGGAGCGGCGGAGAGCGCGAGGTGGCGACGGGTCATGGGCGTACTCCAGGAGGTGAGGCAGTCGTGATGCTGACTCCTCATCCTCCCAGGCGTCTCCCAGGTGGTGACGACCCGTCGGCAGAGCACGTGCTGGTCCGACGGCTGTGAGGGCCCCGGTCCTGCCGCCGCCTTCAGTGTCCGTGATGGGCGAAGGCCGCCCAGATACGAGGGGAGGCGAAGGGACGGCCGACGGTTTCGACGGCGATGCCGCGATGCCACGCAGGGCGGCGGGGACCGTGCGGTGCGGGTCGAGCATCCACAACTGCGCCGCGCGCAGCGCGTCCCGCGGGGGAACCGGCGGCGTCCGGGGCCTCGGCATGACCGTGGCCGCCGAGGTAGTGGTGTATCCCGCGATCGTCCTGTCCGCCGACCGGCTCGGACAGCCGTGGCCCACCCCTGATCCATGCGCAGCGCACGAGGCAGTGCTGCCAAAGCCCGCACAGCGGCCCGTCGAGGTGCTGCGGCGACTGTCGAAGTCCTCGATCGACCTGGACGACGAGGCCGGCCGGCACTGGCTGGAACAGACGATGAGCCGGTACGACGTCCACGTGGGCGCGCCGCCGAACTGAGGTCACCACGGCCGCCGGACCCCCCCCGCTCCACCCGGAAGGACGGCTGCCGGGCGGGACCCGGGCAGAATCCGGGTGTGATCCGGTCGCGCTCCGGGCGAGGGGTGTCCGGGGGCTCCGGCGGCTTTCGCCAATGCCATCATCTGATTCGGTGGGAGCTCGACAGACGGGGCAATCCATCGGCACACCACCGGGTGCCTAAAACACCGGATGTGCGGTGCCTTCCCTGCCGGCCCAGTACTTCCGTACGCGTCGATACGCGTTCCCGTGCGACCAATTCCACGGTGCTGTCCTTGCCCGATCAAGGTGCGGACAGTTCATTCGCGCACCCTCGGCACATCCCGCAGCACCTTTCCACCCATCCGCCGATCGCGTAAATCGGCACACCCTTCAGGAGGAATCATGTCCGCGTTCACAGAAGGCGAGAGGTTCGCGATCTTCCCGGTGATCCTCGTCGTCGAAATCTCGCTCTCGATGAACGGGGTCGACGGGCCGGGGGCGCCGACCCGGCGCCCGGTTCCGGGCCGGGGGCCTGGTCCGGCTCCGATGCCGGGACGGTGCCCGGGTACAGATCGGCACGCAGGCTGTCGCGCAGCCCCGCCAGGTGCGCCCAGCCACGCCGGACCTCCGCCTCCACGGACTCGACGGTGTGAGTGGGATCGCCGGAAACCTGGCCGTCCGGGGTGCCGCCGGGACCCTGGCCGCCAGGGTCCGACGCGAGCCGCATCAGTGAGCCGTAGAGCGCCCCGAGCGTCCGGTTGACCGTCCGCAGCGCTTCGAGGACGGGATCGGAGACGGTCATCTGTGCCTGCGCGTACGTGTTCCGGTACGAGGCCCGCGCGGTGTCCAGTGCCTCGGCCGCGTGGTCCCGGACGTCGCCGCGCCGCAGCGCGTGGCAGTAGTCGGACAGCGCGGTCAGATACTGCCGGGCCGTGGCGTTCAGCTCGGCGTACAGCGTGGCGCGCGCCTCCCGCAGACGGTCGCGCTCCTGCCGGGCCGACCGCAGATCGCTGTGGTCCCGGTCCGCGCGATGAGTCCGCTCGGCCTGGCGGTACGACAGCAGCGCCGACGCCAGCGTGCCGATGATCCCGACCGCACCCACCACCAAGGCCGCCGTACCCTCGCCCATGGTCCCGCCCCCTTCGCCGGGACGGCCTCGTGCCGCCCCGTGGTGCTCCTTCCCGGTGAGGTGGCACGGCACCGGGTAGCGTCCGGGGCGACCGAGGGCGTCTTCCGGGGAACGGCCGGGCTGGCGCGCGTGCGGCCCCCGGACGGAACCCCGGCTCGCAGGGGAGCCGGTGCGGTCAGCGGCAGGGCTTCGGCAGCGGCCCGTATCCGGCCAGGACGTCGACGACGACCCGGGCGTTCCCCCCGCGGTGGGCCACCAGGTGGACGTCCCAGGACGGGTCCTCGGCGAGTGCCGGGCCCAGCGCGGCGAGCATCCTGCGCAGACTGTCCTCCGGCTCCAGCCCGCCACGGCCCGCCCCGAGCAGAGGCAGGCCCACCGAGCGCAACGGACGCTCCAGAAGGTTCCGTTCGGCTGCCGCGCAGGCGAAGACGCGGGTCACGGCCGTCTCCACCGCTCCCGGCGGCACCTCGTACCCGTCGTCGGCGCGCGGACTGACGACCGCCGCGTGGTAGATGCGGAGGACCGAGCGGGCAGCGAGGGCACCGGACGAGGTGGCCACGACCGTGCCGGCAGCGACCGGCAGGCCCGGCGTGGCGAACTCGACCAGCCACTGCCGCAGTTCGGCCGCCACCACATCCTCAAGGATCCCGCCCGCCGCGTCCTGCCGCGCACCCGCGCGGCGCAGCCTGCCGGACGTCGTGGACCGGAAGGTACGGGACATCTCCAGATAGGTGTTCTCCGAGGCCACCAACACGTCCACACCACTGAGCAGTTCGATCGAGGTGGTGTGCACGGTGACCGGCACGGTGCCGTGCGCGAAGCGCACCGGCACGGTCTGCGGAGACATCGGCGGTCCGCCCGGTGGCTGATCCGGGGACACTGGCACCTCCGGCCGCTGCGGGGGCGAGGCCCGGCGGGCACGGCACAGGCTGAGGACGGCCTCGGCCGTCTGCTCGATCACCAGTCTCTCCTGGTGCTTACGGAAATGCTCGGTCCCGACCCCGAAGCACTTGGCGGCCTCCCGTCGCCGGTCCTGCGCGTGCGCGTCCTTGGCACCGCGCCCCACACCGAAAGTCAACTCCGCGGCCCGGCGCAGCACTTCCCCGCTCATCGTCCCGACGGCCGCGCCCAGCAGCTTCTCCACCGCCTCCGGCGGCACTTCGCCGGCATCGGTGAACCCGTCGGCGAACCCACAGGTGACGGCCGACGAGTGCAACGCGGGCAGCGACAGCCTGCGCAGCCGCAACAGACCGCTGACCCGGACCGAATTCAGCTCCGCGACCAGGTCTGCGAGTGCGGCGGGGCCTGCCGGCGGGTCGGGAACCAGGCTCATCGCCCGAGATTACCAGCGCACCCCCTCCCCGCACCGGCCTTCGTCGGCTCGGGGTCGTCACCGCGGGTGTGCGAGGAACACCTCCTGAAGGGCGTTTGTGGCCTCGTCGTCAAGCGGTGGGATCCACGTTCCACGCTGCGGGAAGTCCGCCGCCGCAGAAGACGCAGACGAAGTCGTCCTCGCGGACGATGTTGTGCTCCTGGCAGCCGGGACACCGCCGGAACACCACCTCATGGGTGAAGCCGGACGGACGCCCGAGCCCGACGCCGTCCAGAGCACGAGCGACCGCCGGCCAGGAGCTGATGTCCGGGCAGTATCCGGTGGAGTGGTTGCTGACACCATCCACGGCCCATCGGCCCGCCTCACGCAGGAAACCGATCTCACCGGCGCTCAGAACCATGTCCCCGCCGGCGCAGGCCACGTGCTCACTACGCCGAGGCGCCAGCCGGAACAGCCCGTCCGTGCCGACCACGAAGGTGAACGGCTCGGCCACCTCCGCCGCCGGTCGCTCAGTGATCCACTCGTCGAGGTCGGCCGCCGAGCTGATCCGGCACCCGCCACTGCCAGGCCGGACCGCGGCCTTCAGCTCGACCGGCCCTACGTATCGGTAACTCCGCCCCCGCACACACACGGGAGCCAACGTAGAGCACCTCCGGCACACTCCTGCGTCACAGTCCTCCGCAATTCGGTTCGTTGCTCCACGAAGTGGTCCGACGGACTTCGCGCCGGACCGGTCGCAGGTTCTGCCATTGCCGCGTCGATGTTCCTTCTCGGCAAGGCGTGGCATATCGCCGCAGGCTCCGCCAGGGTCGGGACGGCCACGACCGCCCGCCCGGTGGGGCGGACGGCCGTGGCGGGCGAACCACTCGTGGAACCCGAAGCGCCACGCCTGCCGGACGTCCTCGGTCTCCATCGGACGCAGTGCCGTCATCGGCGGGAAGATCCGCAGGAGGCCGAGGTCTGCCGTCAGCTCGGTTCCGTCGACCGGGCCGCCCGGCACGACGATGTGGAACGCGAACGGCTCGGCCGCCTGCTGGAGCCGCCACTCGGTGGCCTGGGAGGAGCCGCGGAGCATCTTGTTGGCCTCGGGGAGCCCGTCGTAGCTGAGGTACGTCTCGTGGCGCAGGTTCTTGATGGTCACGTTGCCGTTGGACCGCGTCTCGACGTGCCATTCCTGCTCACCGGGCTGACCGGTGGGCGGCAGGACCACCGCGGGGGCCTTGGCGTCCTGGAGGGTCAGATGCTGCTCGTTCCGCTTGGCGACGGAGTGCGGGCCGTCGGGGATCCGGGCTCTGAGGGTGGTCTTCTGAAGTGAGCACGTGTCCGTGCTCGGCCGAGCACGCACACACGATCCTGGTCCCGTCCCGGCTCCCGCCCGGCAGAAGCGGCCAACGCCGTTCGTACGATTGAACGCGTCGACGGCGCACCCCGGAAGCCACTGAGGACACGTGCCGAGCAGTCACGCCCACCCATTCGCGGCACGCCTTCACGAACTCCGTCACGAACCCCTTCAGGGAAACTCCTGTGCGTCGGCTCGTGCACCTCTGCGATCATCCCCGCATGGCGCACAGTCCCGAATCGCTGGTCATCCGGCACACCCACCGAATTCCCTCCCCCGTCGGATCCGCCGGGGAAGGAGCCGTCGCCGCGCGGCAGTTCGACGTGGCGCTGACATCGGTGGGCTTCAAGCTCTCGGCGGAGCTGCTGGACCGGCTGTCGGAGCTGTCCGAGGACGCGGTCCGGCACACCGCCAGGCGGACCCTGCACACCGTGAGCGAGATGGTGGGCGACCACGTCCGGCACAACACGTACTTCATCGACTTCCCGGCGAACATGCCGGACACCGAAGAGTTCTGGACGCGGTGCGTGGCGAAGGCGCTCGGCGACGGGAAATCGCGCGGAAACGTGCTGACGCAACTGCGGAACGGGGTGCTGGACCTGCTCAGCCTCCCTACGTACGGCAGGTACCAGCACACCTACGAGGAGATGCTCGCGGCACAGGACGAGCTGATCGCCTCGGCGGGCGACCGGGTGACAGTCCTGCACCTCGGGCGGGAACTCGCCGACGAACTCGCGGACCTGTACCGGTCCTTGGCCGGCAGCACGACGCCACTTGGTGAGGACCACCTGCGCGACCTGAGGAGCCTCGCCGAGCGGTGCGCGCTCGGCCCCCAGCCGGAGACGATCCCGGTCCGGGAGAACCGGGCGGTCGTCAACGAGGCCCGCATCGCCGCGGGTGCGGACCTCCTGCTGGACACCGTCACCGATGTGCTGCGGCTGGCCTGCGCACTGTCGGGCGGTGACGTGACGCTGCGGGAGCCGACCCGGTTCCGGTCCCTGCCGCGGCGGGTCCGTCGTGCGCTGCTCGCGGGCCTGGACGCGTTGGTCGCGGCGAACCCCGCCAAACTGGCCGATGTGCACGCACACCGTGAGCCGTTCAAGCGGCTCGGTGAGCGTATTCACCCGCACGAGTACCCGCGCTGGCCACACGCCGCCGATGTGTTCGCCGTGGCACGGGGCGAGAAGGAGGCGCGCTCCTTCGGCAGTCGCGTCGAGACGCGGCTCGACGCGTTCGACGTCCCCGGTGCGGTGCGGCTGCTGGAGTCCGCGCCCGGCAGACTCTTCCGCACCCTGGACCTCCTGCTGCGCACAGCCGCGAACCAGGAGGAGCGGGACATGGTGGTCGACGCCGCCGTACAGGTCGCTCCCGACGTCTCCGGCAGGGTCGTGCTGTCGGTGCGCGAGCATTTCCACAACCGGGAGCGGGAGAGCGACCGCCCCCGGATCTTCGTCAACCGCCGGGGCCGCGCCTGGGTGGCCCACGACTTCCGGCTGTCGATACCCGCGGCCGACCGCGACCGGCTGATCGCCGCCCTCGACGCCGAGATACGCCGGCGACTCCCGGCGCCCGGCCGGCTGCTCGTCGACCCGGACGTCCTCGACGTGGCGCTTCCGCTGAGCGGCCGGGCGACCGCGACCGGGCTCGGCGTCCTGCCGCGAGGGTCGGTCTCGGCGGTCGACGGCGAAAACCTGCGCTTCTTCGTGTACTGGAAGGAGACCGGCCGGCGGACCGACTACGACCTGTCGACGCTGCTGCTCCATGCCGACTACAGCACCGACTCCTGGCTCTCCTACACGTCTCTCACGGCCGTCGGCGGTCAGCACTCGGGCGATGTCACCGAGGCACCCGAGGGTGCCTCGGAGTTCATCGACCTGACTCTGGACCGGGTGCGCGGCACGTTCGTCGTGCCTCAGGTCAACATCTACACCGGCGAGGGCTTCGAGGAGGCCGAGGAGTCGTTCTTCGGCTTCATGCTGCGCGACGGCGAGCAGAAAGGCCGGCCGTTCGAGCCCCGCACGGTGCGGATGAAGTCGGAGCTGCGCGGGGTGGGCCGGGTGGCCCTGCCACTGGTGTTCCGGCGCGGACCCGGCGGCCGGTGGCACGCGAAGTGGCTGCACCTGTACCTGAAGGGCGTATCGTCGGCCAACCAGGTCGAGCAGAACCAGATATCGGTGTCCAAGGTGGTGCGCGCCGTCGTCGAACGCGAGCAACTGACGGTGGGGTACCTGATCGACCTGATGTCCGACGACACCACGGTCATGGACCGGTGGGACCGCGAGCGGGTCCCGGACGGGCCCGTGACGTACATCGGCCTCGAACGCCCCGAGGGACTGCACCCGGACTCCCGGATCATCACCCTCGGAAATCTGCGCGACGTGATCCCGGGCTGAGTGCTAGCGTTGTCCACGGCGAGGCCATGAAAGGGCTTCCTTCTCATTCACTCCACATGAAACCAAGTCCTTTCGCTCTCCTCGCCCTCGACTTCGACCGGGAGGCGTCCATGTGACGCCTCCCGGTCCTCGTGTGTGCCGAAGCGTTGCGGGCGGCCCGCGACGCCCGGGGGGCACGCCGGGAGAGGTCCTTGCCGACCTCGCCGCCATCAGCCGTCCCGGAACAGAGGCGGTCCGCGCGTGCCGGACGCCGTGTTCATCCGCCGGACGCCGTGCCCAGCCGGTCCTGAGGGCATCCGGTGCCGTCGAAGGCCGCGTGCACACACTTTCCGTGCGGGAGCGGTTCGGTGAAGACGCGGGCTCCCAGATCCTCCGCGATGTGCAGGCCCATGCCGCCGGTGCCATCCGTCAGATCCGGGACCCGTGGGGCCGGCGGGACGCGTGAGCAGTCCGTCACCGCGATGTCCAGGTCGCCCGCAGCGGTGGTCAGGGTCAGGGTGCTCGGGCCGGGCGCGTGCCGGACCGCGTTGGTGACCAGTTCGGACACGATCAGCAGGACGTCGTCACTGCGTTCCGGGGCGAGCGAGGGCCGGATCCGGCGGAGGAAGGCGACCGCTGCACGGCGGGCGTGCGGGGCGGCCTCCGGTCCGGTCGGCAGGGGAATCGTCTGCGGGCCGATCCGGCCCGCTGTGACGGGTGGGGGTGCGGTCGTTGAGGTCATGGCGGTGTCCCGACGAGGACGCGGCGCCCTTGCGGGGCGCCGGACGGTGTGGTGCCGGGGTCGGCGATGAGGGTTCCCGGGTGTCGGCCTGTGGCCGGAAGAGGACGAGGAAGACGGGGACGAGCAGGAGCGCCCGGCCGCCACTCAGGAGTGCCTTCAGATCGAACTCGACACCGTCGATCGCGTAGATCCGGAAGCCTGACGGCGGCACGGACCCGCCCGGTTGTGTGGATGGGTGGGCCGCGCCCGGTCCCGATGGCGTGCGACCGGTCGGAAGGAGACCGCGGGAGCGCCGCGGTGCCTTCCCGCCCACAGTGCGGGGCGGGAAGGCATCTTGATCACAGTGCTTCTACCGCGAAGGGCCGGAGTGCGGGTCAGGCGTCAGCGGAGCTGCCGCGGACCACGCAGGAGCGGCTGTTCTCCCAGCCCCAGCCGTCGCCGTCGGGGTCGGAAGAACTGCTCGCGCAGTACGGGTAGCCGTTCGGCGCGGTGCCGGTGTCGCCGCCCCCGCTACCGCCGTATACGGTGGCCGGCTTCGAGGTGGCGGAGATGCCGTTGCTGCCGGTGAGGAAGCGCGTACCCCAGCTGGTCAGCGAGTTCGCGTCGAAACCGTTGACCATGTCGAGGTACTCGACCCCGCTGCCGTTACCGCTCCAGGACCAGCCCATGTACCCCACCTTCAGGGACTGGGCCGTCGCCATGATGGCATCCTCGTTCGGGTTGCCGTCGCTGTGCTGGTCGCCGAACTCGCCTACGACGATGGGAAGTCGGTTGTTGACGAAGTAGTTCAGGTAGTCCTGTACCTCGGCGGCGGTGTCGTAGACCCCGTACATGTGGATCGAGAAGATCGTGTTCCGGTCGGGGTCGGAGTTGAAGACGGACGCGGCGTTGGTCCTCATGGTGTTGGACCAGTCCTGGCCCCAGTTGGGGGCATCCACCATCAGGGCGTGGTGGATGCCGGCGCCGCGGATCTTGCTGATGGCGTTCTTGGTGGCGTCCGTCCAGGCGGTGTAGCCGGTGTTGCCGAACGGCTCGTTGCCGATGTTGACGACGACGTAGTTCTCCTGGCCCTCCAGGGCGCTCTTGATGCCGATCCAGTAGTCGGCCGCCTTGTCCAGGGAGGACGCGGCGCTGTCCTCGCCGTAGCCGGTCGTGTCGTGCACCTCCAGTACACAGATCAGCTTGCCGGCCTTGCACTGGGCGATGAGGGAGGAGACCTCGGAGGCGCTCGTCCTCGTCCAGCGGTCGCCGCTGCCGAGGACGATACGGACGGTGTTGGCGCCCTTCGCCGCGATGTCGGCGATCGAGCCGGTCTCGCCGGGGTACCAGGCGTGGGCATGGTTCACGCCACGCATCACGAACTCGTTCCCGTTCGCCTCGTACACACGCCCGTTGCTGACCCGGAGACCAGTGGCGGCCTCCGCGTCGGTGGTGGGGCCGAAGACGGACAGCAGGACACCGACCAGACCGGCGATCGCAAGGGTCACGGCCGTGTACCGAGTGCTTCTCGGTGGCATTTCCATGTCTCTCCTCAAGTGGGGATGCGGACAGCCCGGGCCGGAACCCGAGCGAAGAGCGGCTGGTACGGCCTCGACGGCCAGGAAGCGCGCCGAGGTGCCGGACAACGTTGTCATCGGCCTGCCGGGGGGTGAGGGCAGCCCCGCGTGAGCGGCTGGATGACCGGTGTTGTCGGCGCGGATCCGCGCCCACGTGGCGGAGACGCCCAGCGGGCCCCGCCGTGATGCGGGGAGAAGTCCCGTGGTGTCACGCCCTGTTGGCCGGATGTCGCACCCATATGAGGCACCCGATGTTCTCGCCATGTCAATAGATGTGTCACGGGTGTTTCCATTGCCGTACAGACGGGTGTCTTGTGCATCTGCCGCCCTGCATGGCTCCTCTCTCTTTCCTGGAGCGTTCACCGCCTTCCGGGGGCGCGCCGAAATTCGGGAAAGAGACGGCTTTCGCGCGGGTTGGTCCGAGTGAGGGCCGAGGCAGGGAGGAGAGGGATTTTACTAAACCAATACTGTACTGAACCGTGGCGCCTAGACAACGTTGTCAGATCAGGGCACAGTAGCGGTCCGGAGCGATCGGGCGCTCCGTCCATGAAAGGCGGAACGTGATGGTGTACGGAGCACTCGACATTGGCGGCACCAAGATCGCGGGGGCGCTCGTCGACGAGGGCGGCCGTCTCGTCGCGCGGGCTCAGCGTGCGACGCCGGCCAGGAGGCCGGCGGGTGAACTCGCCGCGGCGGTGACGGCGGTCCTGGACGACCTGGCGGCGCACCCTGCCTGGCAGGAGCTGTCCTGCCTGGGTGTCGCCAGCGCGGGGCCGGTCGACACGGCCGCGGGCACGGTGAGTCCGGTCAACATTCCCGGGTGGCGCGGTTTTCCCCTCGTCGATCTCGTACGGACGCACCCGCGGTTGCCACTCGGGATCCTTCCGGTGCTCGTCGGCGACGCTGTTGCCATGACGGCTGCCGAGCACTGGCTCGGTGCCGCGCGCGGAGTGGACAACGCGCTCTGCATGGTCGTCTCGACGGGGGTCGGGGGCGGGTTGGTACTTGACGGGAAGGTGCATGCGGGCCGGACGGGCAATGCCGGACACATAGGACACATCACCGTCGACCTGAACGGCCCGCGGTGCGCCTGCGGAGCGCCGGGATGCGTCGAGAGTCTCGCCAGCGGAACCGCGATCGCCGCCCATGCCCGGGCGCTCGGCTGGACGGCTCCCCCCGGCACGCCGCCGAACGCGGCAGCGGTGGCCGACGCGGCCCGTGCCGGTGACGAACGCGCGCTCGCGGCCTACGGGCGGGCGGCCCAGGCGCTGGCTGCGGCGATAGCCGCGACCGCCGCCCTCGTCGAGCTCGAACGCGTGGTCATCGGCGGCGGTGTGGCGCAGGCGGGGGACGTCCTCTTCGGCCCGCTGCGGCGGTGCGTGAACGACTACGCCGTACTCGACTTCACCCGTGGCATCTCCATCGTGCCCGCCGGTCTCGCGTTGGACGCGGGGCTCATCGGAGCGGCTGCCACCGCCTCGTCCCGAGGGGGCGTCCGACTGCGGCCGGCATCCGCCCTGACCCCCTGACACCGTCGTCCGCCGTCCCCGTCGGGGCGGCCCCCGGAAGGAACCACCCGTGGACCAGCTCGTCAACGAGATACGCCCTTACGCCTGGGGCTCGACCACCGCCCTGCCCGGCCTGATGGGAAGCGACCCCGACGGCACGCCGCAGGCGGAGCTGTGGATGGGGGCGCACCCTGCGGCGCCGTCCCGTGTCCGGCGTCCCGGCGGCCTTCTGTCGCTGGGCGCACTGATCGGATCAGGGCCGACGGCCGAGCTGGGGGAGGCGACGCTGCGCAGGTTCGGGCCCAGGCTGCCCTTCCTCCTCAAGCTGCTGGCCGCCGAATCGCCGCTCTCCGTCCAGGTGCACCCCGACCTGGCCCAGGCGGCCACCGGCCACAGGATCGAGAACTCCCGGGGCATCCCCCTCGATGCCCCGCACCGCAACTACCGGGACGGCAACCACAAGCCCGAGATGATCGTCGCCATCGGCGACTTCGAAGGGCTCTGCGGCTTCCGGTCCCCGGCGGGATGCGCCGACCTGCTCGACGCGCTCGGCCTGCCCGAACTCGCTCCCCACACGGCGGCCCTGCGCGTGGAGGGTGAGGAGTCCGCCCTGCGTGCGGTCTTCGCCGCCTTCCTCGCCGCCCCGCCCGCCCTGGTCGACGCCGTCGCCGCGGCGACAGCGCGTGAGGCCCGGGGCACGGGACCGTACCAGCCCACGTTCGAGGCCTACGACGCCGTCGCCCGGGCGCATCCGGGCGATCGAGGGCTGCTGGCGGCGATGATGCTGCGGTACTTCCGGCTGGCCCCGGGGGAGGGACTGTTCCTGGGGGCGGGTGTTCCGCACGCCTACCTTCGGGGGCTCGGGGTCGAGATCATGGCTGCCTCGGACAACGTCCTTAGGTGCGGCCTGACCTCCAAGCACGTGGACACCGAGGAGCTGATGCGCGTGGTCCGGTTCACCCCCACCCCCGTACGGATCCTGCGGCCCACCGCACGCGGGGGAGAGGACGTCTATCCGGCTCCGGTCGACGACTTCCGCCTCTCCAGGATCCGTCCGTCGGCCGGCTCGGCCGCGGTCCTGGACGCGACGGCTCCGCAGATCATCGTCTGCACGCGGGGACGAATCCGTCTGACCGGCCCGCACGGCTCACTCACCCTCGACCCGGGCGGCTCGGCCTACACGCCGGCAGGGGAGCAGGTGAGCGTGGAGGGCGACGGAGAGGCCTTCCGGGCCACCGTCGACGCCGGGCGGACACGCCGCGCCCCCAGCGGGTCATGAACCGCAGCTGAACTCAACCGGTTCGGTACCAGCTGTTGTCTGATCGCGGCTTCCGCCCCAGCCTTTGTGCAGTTGCCGATGGAGGTGTGCGATCCCATGCCGTGCGTGATTCCTTCATCGGGTTCGTAAGGGTCCGATTCCCTCCTCCCGCCCGCGCTTCAAGTCGTCGTGAACGGCGGGGACCGGCAATTCGCCTCCATTCCGCAGCACGTGCGATATTGCGCAGCCGTGCAATGCGGAGAGCTGAGCCTTTTGCATCCTCGGATCGATCCGGCCGGATGGAGGATGAGGACGGCTTGGACGAGTGTGGCGATCAGGGTCGTCGAGCGGCGGAGCCTGCGGAGTATCCGCCGGGACTCGAGGGTGGCGATGGCCTGTCCGACCTGGGCCGGACCGCGAGCCGCGCCGCGTCTACGCGGACCGGCTGCTTGACCATCCAGCCCGGCGACGAGGGCCCGGTCCTCGCCGTCGTCAGCCGGTCCGCGACCCGGTGGCGGACCTCGGTGACCCTGCGGTGTCTCGAGGGCGACGGCAGGACGGTCGGCCGGGAGGCGATCGAGGTGACAGCGGCCCGCGCTCCGTCGTGCGGCTTCCGGTCCCCGACCTGCTGGTGCCGGCCGGGTCCACGGCCAAGGAGTTCCTCGTCGGCGACGCCGACGGCCTGCGCGCACTGTTCTTCCCCGTCCCCGACAAGGACTTCGCCTGCGTGCGGCCGCACTTCGACATCGTGCTGGAACCCGTCGCGGGCAACGACGGTAAGGTCGACGTCGTGGTGAACGCACACACTCTCGTCAGAGACCTCCTCCTCCAGGCCGACCGGCTCGGTCCGCACGCCGCCGCCGACCAGGGCCTCACGACACTGCTGCCCGGCGAACAGGTCCGGATCCGGGTCGACGGCTGCGGCACGGCGACCGTGGACGACGTCCGGGCGGCCTTGTTCTGCGCGGATACGAAGTGAACAGTCCGGCACGCATCACCATCAAGGACGTCGCTGCCCGGGCGGGCGTGTCGAAGGGGGCCGTCTCCCTGGCGTTCAACCACAAGCCCGGAGTCTCCGGAGCGACGCGGGAGCGCATCTTCGAAGCGGCCCGGGACCTGGGCTGGGCGCCGAACCAGACAGCACGCAGTCTCTCCAGCCAACGGGTCGACATCATCGGTCTGGCCCTGTGCCGGCCCGCCCGGCTGCTGGGCCTGGAGCCGTTCTACATGGACTTCATCTCCGGGATCGAGAGTGTCCTGGCCGAGCGGTCGTGCTCCCTGCTCCTGAGGCTGGTGCGCGACGTCGACGAAGAGATCGACCTGTACAAGAACTGGTGGCGCAGCCAGACGATCGCCGGGGCCGTCCTGGTCGACTTCCAGGAGGAGGACCCGCGGGTCCCGGCGCTGGGGTCCATCGGCCTGCCGGCGGTCGCCGTCGGCCACCCGTCGCTGACCGGATCCTTCCCCGCCGTATGGACCGACGACGCCACGGCCACCGCCGAGGCGGTCCGCTATCTGGCGGCGCTGGGCCACCGGCGCCTCGCACGGGTGGGCGGGCCGGCCCGTTTCGGGCACAGCGGCATCAGAACCGAGGCCTTCGCCGCCACGGTGCTTGAGCTGGGGCTGGAGGAAGGGCGGCAGATAGCGACCGGCTTCGACGAACGCGAAGGCGCACGCGCGACCCGGTCCTTGCTGCTGTCCGCGGACCGTCCCACCGCCATCATCTACGACAACGACATCATGGCGGTCGCGGGCGCCGGGGTGGCGGCGGAGATGGGGTTCGTCGTCCCGGACGACATCTCCCTGCTCGCATGGGACGACTCCCAGCTGTGCCGGATCACCCACCCCACCCTGTCGGCGATGAGTCACGACGTACACCACTTCGGCGCGGAGGTCGCCCGAGCCCTCTTCTCCCTGATCGAGGGCAAGCACACCGGAGCACTCCAGGTGCCCACCCCTTCACTCACCCCCAGGGGATCCACCGCACCGGCACCTCGGTAGTCCGTCACCGCATGATCGACGGCCATGCCTCCGCCGGGGGTGTGGCCGTCGGCCGCTTCCGGGGCGATGTGTGCGCGTTCGCATCCTCGGTGAAAGGACAGCTACGAGCTCCGGGTCGCGCCGAAACCCCGTCAGGAGTCCAACGTACGGGCGAGTTCCGCGACGCGCTCCCCATCGGACAGTGACCCCGGGGCCACACGTTCGGCGAGTGCGCGGTCGACGGGCTCCCTGCGCAGGACCGCTTCCACCGCCTCGGTGTCCACCGGGCGCGAGTAGTAGTGGCTCAGGCCGGAGGCGATGTCGGCAGGGCCGTCCAGCAGCGCCCCGAGCATCCAGTTGGTCAGCTCGGCCTCCTTGCCGTCGTCGGGTTGTGGATCGCCGTGGCGCCATGCGGTGCCGTCGTGCCAGAGCGCCAGGGTGACGCAGGGGTAGTCCTCGTCGTCCGCGAGACGGATCAACGGCTCGAGGGACTCGGGGAGCCCGTCGAGCAGGCCCGGCCAGACGGCGTCCTGGGCGTAGGGACTCAGCGGCGACTCGTGGTCGAAGGCACGGAGGAAGACCAGCGACCGGCCGAAGAACACGTGGTAGTCGTCACCGCCGCCGTTCTCGAACCGGAAGTGCTCGAACCCACTGTCGTCGCTCGGCGTGAAGCTGTATCGGGGCCACCTGAAGCCGAAGCACGCCTCGAGGACAGTGAGGGCGCGCAGCCGTTCGCGCAGTTGATCCGGCGCGGGCAGCGCGGTGGCGAAGTCGGAGAGGGCTGACATGCCCTGAACTCTATGGCTCACCGCACCTGTCGGTCAGGTCGGGTCGTCCAGGAGGCGACATCCGTCCTCGGCCGTCGTAGGGTGTGCCGATTTCCGGCCGGTTCCCGACGCGGCGATGAGTTTTCGCGGCCAGGATGGTCTCACCACCGATATCGCGCCATCACAGGAGGAACACGTGGCTCAGCTGCTGAGAGTCCAGAACTTCAACGTCTCGAGCGACGGGATCGGTGCCGGTGAGGACCAGACCCTGGAGCGGCCGTTCGGACATGTCGACCCCGGGAGGCTGTTCTCCTGGGCCGGTGCCACGGCGAGCTGGCCCATGCGCACCGACCCCGGGGGCAGCCGGGGCCTGGACGACTACCTCACGCGGGACTACCCCCGGAACATCGGTGCCGAGATCATGGGCCGCAACAAGTTCGGGCCCCAGCGCGGCCCCTGGCACGACCTTGAGTGGCAGGGCTGGTGGGGCGACGAGCCGCCCTTCCGTACCCCGGTATTCGTCCTGACCCACCACAAGCGTCCTTCGTTCACGCTTTCCGACACCACCTTCCACTTCGTCGACGGCGACCCGGCCGCAGTGCTCGAACAGGCCCGGGAGGCGGCACAGGGCAAGGACGTGCGGCTCGGTGGCGGGGCCACCACCATCCGGGAGTTCCTCGACGCCGACCTCGTCGACACCCTGCACATCGCGGTCTCGCCGATGAGGCTCGGGTCCGGAGTGAAACTCTGGGAGTCGCCCGACGAACTGCTCGACCGGTTCCACCTGGACGTCGTTCCCAGCCCGAGCGGGGTGACGCACCACCTGTTCTGGCGTAAGTGACGGACTGTCAGGATTACCGTAAGCGCCTCGGCGGTACGGGTTGCCTGCCTCGGACATAGGCTCCGGGGCGCGCACGGCCGACCGGGCGCGCCTCGGGCCCGCGCCCGGGGGATTTCGACGAGGGGGTGTCCCACGATGACGGGTGGGCACGAGGAAGACGTCCTGGCCCGAATCGCCGAAGGGCTCGTCTACACCGAGTCGGAGGCGGCCTTTCTGGCCTCCCGGCGTCGTGCGGACGAGGTCTTCGCGTACAACCGGACACCGCCGAGCGAGACGGAGAAGCGCCGGTCGCTGCTCGCCGCGATCTTCGGTTCGGTCGGCGAACGCACGGTGCTGCTGCCGCCGTTCCACGCCGCGTTCGGCAGCAACGTCCACATCGGCGACGACTTCTTCGGGAACGTGAACCTGACGTTCGTCGACGACGTGGACATCCGCATAGGCGACGATGTCATGATCGCCCCCAGCGTCACACTGACCACGACGGGACATCCGGTGCATCCCTCGCGACGCGCTGACTTCGGGCGGTTCTCGGAACCCATCGTGATCGAGGACAAGGTGTGGATCGGCAGCAACGCGGTGGTCCTGCCCGGCGTCCGTATCGGATACGGGTCGGTCATCGGCGCCGGCAGCGTCGTCAGCCGAAGCGTCCCCCCGATGACCGTCGCGGTCGGCACCCCTTGCCGGGTTGTCCGCACCATCACGGACGAGGACCTCACCACACGTTCCGCCGGACCTCAGGGCACCGGTTCGGCCCGACGGCTGACCGGGTGAGGACCGGGCGATCTCTCAGGGGTTCCGCCTCTCGAGCGGTCTCGGACGGCCTCACGCCCCCATGACCGAGGTGAACGGCGTGACGGGAGAGAAGAGTGTGCCGGTCGGCGTGACTCGCACCCCTGGTCCGCTCTCGGCGCGACGTTTCACCGGAGCGCCGGGTTGGTGCGCAGCTTGCGCCGCTCCCAGCGATTGGGGTGGCGGATGACGACTCCCGCCATGCCTCCGGACCCGGTGAGCCGGATCAGCGGATTTCCGGGGAGCCGGTCGGGAGTCGTCTTGTCCGTCAGGCCACCGATACCGGGATCCATACCGTTGGTGTCCGCGGCCCAGGTGTCGGGGATGACGATCGTGACACCCGCCATCTCCCCGTACGCCTCCACGGCGACCTCGGGGAGGCGGCACTCGGTGCGGGTGAAGTCGATCTTCACGCCCGCCATGCCTCCGTGGGCCACCACGCGACCGGGAACCTCCCAGCGCCCCGGTCCTCGGGACGCGCCGTGCATGCCGCCCTTGAGGACGAGAGGGGGCTGGTCCGCAGGGGAATGCGGCTTGGGCAGGTCGGCGGTGAGGACGGCCAGCTCGGCATAGGTCTTGGACAACAGCGCCTGCTCCAGGCGCGCGTCCAACTCCTCCAGGTCCAGCCGCCCCTCGGCAGCCGCGTCACGCAGCTGCTCCACTACCGCTTCCCGGTCGTCGTAGGAGGCGCGGAGATCGCCTGGGAGAACAGGGCGCGGAGAGGGCTCCGGGAGCTGGGCAGTCATGTCTCAAGGATAGTCAACCGGCGGGCCGGGACAAGGAACTGTCACGGTCAGGGTCGTGCGGACACCTCGCCGTCGTACGGACTCAGCGGCCGGGACGGTCCGTGCGGGAGAGCACCCCGACGATGGTGGTCGAGAAGGGCTCCCGCCTGGTCCGGGGGATCGGCACCTCCTCCAGGTGGCCGTCGTAGAGCATCCACATCCCGAAGCAGTCGTCGTCCTCGTCGCGCACCAGAACCTGTACCGACCACGGGTCGGGCCACGGCAGAGATTCCAGATGGGCCATCAGCCCCGTCCAGTTGTGGCGGATGAACTGGATGACCCAGGTGTAACACTCGTCCCTCGGCATTGCGGATCCGTCGAACGCGCCGTCGTCCACGCGTGTGAAGCACTGGTGCCACTCGCGGTTCCCGTCGCGTCGGGTGAGAGGCTCCATCACCTCTTCCGCGCCCCGCGCCAACACGATGACCTCGGTGTATCTGCTCATGGCCGCCAGTGTCGCAGCGCCGCCGACCGGCATCACGGTAGGGGTCCAACGAGCCGATCGTCCAGTGCCCGCAGCCGAACTCGGCGCGGATCACCAGGACTTATCGGCCGCCCCGGTGTACCTCACACCTCGTCCGTCACCGAGGTGCCCCGTAGCCGAAGAAGGTACGTCGAGGTCAGCGCGACAGCAGGATCCGCGTCGTGCGACAGCTCGACGAGTGCACGTGAGGCCACCGCCCCCGGGATGCCCGCCAGTGCCTGGGTCAGCCGTCCGCGTGCGGGCGCTCCGGCGGTGTCGTGGACCAGGCGGTCGACGAGCCCGGCCGCGATCCGGTCCGCCGTCGCCCCGTTGCTCGCCAGCACGCTCAGCGCGTCGGCTGCGTCGGTGTCGTTCCTGCCGGCCACGATCATGTCGATGAGCGTCGGTACCGCCTCGACCACACCCTGTGTCCCGAGTGCGAGAGCCGCGTACCCACGGACCACGGCATCGGGGCTCGTGAGAGCGTCCCGCAGGTGCGCGGCCGCCTCGTGGCCCGGCATCTCCGCGAGGCACTGCACGGCACGCTCCCGCACCGCGGCCACCGGTGAGCCGAGGCCTTCCGCGAGCAGCGCAGGGCCGCCGTCGCCCGAGCGCGCCAGCGCCCACCGAAGGGCCCCTGCGACGTTGGGCACCGTCTCGCTCAGTGCCGCCTCGACCAGGGCCTCCACCGGTACCGGAACCTCGTCGACCGAGGAGAGGGCCGCGCGCTGGCGCGCGTCGGCGCTTTTCGACCCCAGAGCCTGGAGGAGCGCGACGGCCTGCAGGACGTCCCCCCATCCGGCGGGATCCGCGGCGTCGATCCGGCGCAGCCGTGTGAGCAGGTCCGTCTCCGCCGCGATGCGTTCGCGCGTCTGACGGATGAGGTCGCCGACGAGAGCCGAAGGCGTGAAACCGGGATCCCCGAGCGCGCGCCCGATCTCGCGCAGCGACAGCCCCAGTGACCGCAGGCTCTCGATATGGAAGATCCGCCGGATGTCCTCCCCGGCGTACTCCCTGTAGCCGGAACCGGTGCGGCCCGAAGGACGCACCAGGCCGAGCGACTCGTAGTGCCTGAGCATGCGGGCACTGACCCCGGACCGTCGCGCCACCTCACCGATCAACACGCCCTATCGTCCCATCCGGCCGGACCCGCCGAGGGCGACGACGCGCCTGGCCTCATCGATCGCGAACTCGAATCCGGTGTCCGGGTCGTGCAGCAGCCGCTCCGTGGCGAGCGCGTGCGCGCGCACGCGCGGGTCGGGGGCCGCGGTCGCAGCACGCAGGACCGGCGCGATGACGTCACCCAGCGCGATCAGCGCCCGGCTGAGACTCGTCTGCGTCGCCCGCTCGCCCCGCCCGAGCTGCGTCGCCAGCACCGTGGCCAGCCCGGTCTCCTCGCCTTCCGGTACGAGCACGACCGCGGTCCGCCAGGCGCTCCGCGCCACCTCGTCGTCGGCGTCGGACAGCAGCGCCCGTGTGATCGCGGGCCACGCCCGCCGGTCGCCGATCTTGGACAGTGTGTGCAGGGCCTGGCTCCGGGCCTGCGCACGCTCCGAACGGACCTCGCGGAGCAGCCGGGGGAGTGTCACGGACACCGGGTGGCGGGTGAGTGCCCAGGTCAGCATGTCGCGGACGAAGAACTCGCGCTCATACGCGCAGCGTTCGACGAGCTTGTCGACGTACCGCGGGTCAGGCGTCGTACCGACCGCCAGAGCAGCCCGCAGCCGCACGGACGCACGGCCGTCCCCCAGCGCCTGGAACGCCCGTTCCCTGTCCTCGTCCTGTGTTGTCGTGGTCGTCATCGAGACCACCTCCTCGGCAAGCAGTGAAGGCCCTGCCACCGTGTCAAGGTCAAACAGGCCTGCTCAGCGATCACTCCGCCGCCCCCGCTCCCGGCGCGGCCGGGTCAGGGGGCAGGGGTGGGGCCACCGGGACGGAAGCGCTCCACCCCGACGACGTGCCGCACCTTGAGCGGGCGCGCGATCACCGCGACCCGCTGCTCCTCCGGCATGGTCCACTCGAACCGCTCGACACCCAGGTACTTCCGGTCCATCCGGTCGTGCGCCTCTCCGCCCTCCCGCTCCCTGACCAGGCCGTCGATCAGCTCCAGCATCTCCGCCTGCACGGACACGTCCAAAGCGGTGGTGGGCTCGTCCGCGATGAGCAGCTTCGGCTCGCAGGTGCGTGCCATGGCGAGGGCCAGTGAGTCGCGCTTCTCGGATTCCGGACGCATGGTGCGGGAGAGGGGTGCGCGGATGGGTGCGCGGAACCACCTCCGGGTGGCGCGGGACCCCACCTCGCGGGGGCCGGAACCTGCCCCCGCGAGGTGACGGTGCGGGCCCGGGGTGCCGTATGGCCGTCCCGCACGATGCCGTGCGGGACGTGGTCACGCCGTGGGGGCGCGGTCATGCGTAGGAGCACGGTCACGCCGTAGGGGACACGGTCACGCCATGGGGCTCAGAGCCCGGTCACCTTCGCGTTCGCCGACACCTCGTACACCAGGGTGACCGTGCGACGGCCGCCGGGCGGGAGGCTCACGTCCCAGCGGGCGATGCCCTCGGCGTCGACCACGTCCGGCGCCGGGGAGCAGGATTCCTCACGCACGCGTATCTCCACCGCCGCGACTTCGGAGACAGGCAGCCGCTCCCGGAGCGTGACCACGCGGTCTCCCTGCTCGGCGGGGGCGCCGAAGCGGGACAGGTGCAGTCGGACCGTGCGGGTGATGACGGTCCGCTGGGTGATTCCGGTGGTGTCCCGCGACTCCTCGGCGTGCCGGACCACCCGGTGGTCGTCGCAGCTGCCGAAGGCGAGATCGACGGGGGCGCCGGGAGCGGTGAAGTCCAGCGTGCCGCGACCGCCGGACCCGCTGCCTCGGACCAGGTCCACAGGGCCGGCGAGCAGGGCGTGGCCCGCCGTGTTGTGGAACCGCGCCACCCGGGTGACCAGCGGGGAAAGCTCGGGCGAGCAGGCGTACTCACTGCGCGCGGCCGTGGTGAAGGCGGACAGCGGCACACGGTGCGCGGAACCGTCACTCGACACCGAGACCGGCGCCGGGGCCCGCAACACCCGTGCCTCGCCACCGTCGTCCACCCCCGGCAGACCGAGCACCGGGGCGGGCCCGAGAGTCCCGATCTCCTCCTCGCGCAGCTCGACGTCGACCGTGCGGCGCTCCGCGACGGAGCGGTCCGTGAGCGTGAGCCGGTCCTCGTCCAGGCGCGGAGGGTCGGTCGCGAGCGCCGAGCGGGCCGTCGACAACGTCAGCCGTACGTCCGACCAGTCCTCGCCGGTGCGCTGCCAGACCATCGCGTCGGTCTCCAGCGTCAGGGAGTCGCCGTCGAGCACGGCCCGGTAGGCGGGTCTCCACAGCGCACACGGGATGAGATGGCTCAGCCGCAGCCCGACCGGTCCGGCCACCGCCGACTCCACCGTCAGCTCGACATGGCCGACGAGCTCGGCAGGGTCCCCCTCGGACGCGTACACGGCCCGTTCGGCCTCGCCGAGTTCGTCCGCGAGAGACGCCAACCTGGCTTCGGCGATGCGCAGTTGTTCGCCGCACGTGTCGCGCTCCTCGTCCACCCGGTCCAACTCGCCGGCCCACCGCGGTCCGTCGGCCTCCCCTTGCCCGGCGCCCTCACCGATCTCCCGCAGCAGATCGGCGGCGAGACGGCCGAGGAGGTCCCGGCGGGCCTGCAGCCGGTCACGGTGCTGTGCGAGGGTGAGCTGTTCCCCTTCGAGCGCGTGTATGTGCCGGCGAAGGGCGGAGTCCTCATCAGGGTTCGGTAGCGGCCCGCGCGGCGTCCACCTGCGGACCAGCCGCACGTCGAGTACGGACGCCGGGTGATCGGCCGTCAGTTCGGCATGGAGGGTGCGGTCGACGGCCAGCGCACTCACCGGCCCGAGACGCAGCCGCTGGACTCCCGCCTCCAGGTCGAGCACGACGGCACGCTCGACGTGGGCGCGATCCTCCAGGCAGGTCACGGCGGTGACGGGGAGGGCGATCGGCTTCGGGGTCGTGGTCATGGGGTGTGTCAGCTCCTGCGGTTGCCACCGACGAGGGCCTTGCCGGCCGGGATGCGGATCTCGTAGCCGCCGTCGAGCACGGCGGTGCCGCCGGCGGGCAGGTCCACCCGCCAGACGCGGGTGCCCGGGGCGTGGCGATCGGGCCCCTGGCCGTCCCCGGGGGCTGTCCAGTCGGCCCGTTCCTCGATCCGGACATCCGGTTCGGAGGTGACGGGAACCCGCTCGTGGACTTCGATGGTGACTGGCCTGGCCAGGCGGTTGGCCAGCTCCACGTGGACGCGGTGGTCGAGCACGGTGGTCGTGTTGCGCAGACCGGAGGTGGACTCGTGCACGTTCGTACGGCGGGCGACCTGGATGCCCTCGGCCGGTCCGAGCCCGACCCGGCAGACGCCGCCGGGGGCCAGCGTGGGCAGCGCGGCGGTCAGGAGGAAGTCGTCGTCCACGGTGACCTCCACCGGGCCGGCGAGCAGAGCCTGGCCGGTGGCGTTGGAGAGCACCGACGTGGCGTACACGGTCTGCTCCACGGACGGCGTGCAGAGGTACTCGGTGTGCAGACCGACGGAGATGTCACCGATGGTGACGGTGTGCCAGGTGCCGTCCGACGGGATGTCGGCGCGGGCCGCGGCGTCGAAGCGGTGGTCGAAGGAGCCCGCCGACTCGCGGGGCCGCACGGCGTGCCCGGGCAACGGGAGCGCGGCCACCCTTTCGGCGCGGCGCCGGTACTCGGTCGCCACCAGGTCGACGGGGGTGCCGGGGAAAAGCCTGCCCCTGCGACCGCCGTGCTCGTCGGGGCCGGACAGCACCAGGGCCGCGTAGTCGAGTTCCGCACCGCTCGGCTGCGGTGGACCCACCGCCGGTGCGGGCGGGGGAGGCGGCACGGGCGCGGCTCCCCCGGGAGCCGCGGGGAAGCCGGAGGCAGGGGGCTGGGGAGGCGGGGCACTCCTGCGCGCCCGGACCGGTTGTGAGGGTGCGGATATCCCGCTGCCGCCGACGGCGAGCTCCGGTACGCCGACCGACATCGGCGGTGGGGGAGCCCCGCCGAAGGCCTGCGGGCTCGGCGGAGGAGGTGCCCCGCCGTAGGCCTGCGGGGCGGGCGGTGGGACGTGTCCGCCCGCGACGGCGCCGGGCGCGACAGTCACGGGAGGGGGCGGCCCCGCCGCGTCGTAACCGGTGAACAGACCGGCGAGACCGGCCGGGGGCTCGCGCCAGCCGGAGGGCACGGCGGCGGCCTGGCGGCGCCCGATCCGGATCGAGCGCAGCTTCGGCAGGTCGGTGCCGCGCCGCAGGTCGGCCGTGGCCAGGGCGATGGACACGCCGGTCCAGTCCTCGCCGGTGCGCTGGGCGACCGACGCACGCAGCACCAGGCGGCCGCTGCTGTCCCCCTGTCGGTAGGCGAGACGGTAGGCCGGCACCCAGACGGCGCCCGGCACCCCGTATTCCAACTCGACCTCGACCTGGGCCTCCGCCTCGCCGGTGCCGGAGGTGCCGTCGAGGAACAGGAAGGCCGAGACCGTGGTCTCCACGTGCGCCGACGGTGTGTCGGTGGAGGCGCGGGCGAGCCTGTCCTCGGCGATGTCCAGCTCGTGCCCGACACGCCGCAGCGCGTCCTCCACGTCGGCGAGACGGGTGTGCAGTCCCGTCAGCCGCTCGTCCACGAAACCGGCCAGCTCCAGCCAGGCGTCGACCGGGGTGCGACGGTGCGGGTCGTCCCGCTTGCGGACCGGCGGGACCGGGTGCAGAGCCCTGATCTCACCGACAAGGCCCAGCAGATGGTCCCGGCTTCGCCGCGTCGCCGCCTGCTCGTCGCGCAGGTGCTCGACCCTGCGCCGCAACGAGTCGGGTGCGTCGGCACCGTACGGCTCGGCCTCGACCTCCACCCGGGCCTCGCCGACACGCACCCCGGGAGCACCCAGCACACGGGCCCGCAGCGATCCAGGGTCCAGGCTGCGGGGCAACCCCGTCACCCGCACCCTTCCGTCCGGCGGGACGCTGCCCCGGGCCAGACGGCAGCACACCGCGCCCTGCTCGTACACCACCACGGAGTCGAGGGTCGACCCCCACCTGTGCGCTGCCTCGGCTGTCATATGTCCCGCCCCCATTCGTACTGAGCGAAGCGTACGCCCGCGCAGCCCGCGCGTCGGCGTCAACCGTGCGATGAAGCGCCCGCCGGGGTCAGGGCGCGGCCGGGGCCCTCGTTCGCCGCTTCCTGGAAGCTGACGACGGCTTCGCCGTGGGACCTCGCCCACTGTGTGAGGACGGCGATGGGTTCGACGAGCGCCTCGCGGGCCACGGAGAGGTCGCAGGTGCCGACGCGGACGACGGCCACCTTGCGACCCGTGCGGTCCGGCTCCGGACGAGGCGCCCCGGTACCGTTCCGACCAGGTTCCGGCCAAGAGGCGGCCCCGCCACGGGATTCTTCCGTGACGGGGCCGCTGTACGCCGGTCGCCCGGCCGGAACGAGCTGGTGACCGGGGTGGTCCGGACAGCCGTGTGACGCTCTACGCGCTCATCGTGGCTGTGCGGGTTCCCCTACGGAACGGGATGAGGAGCGCCGGTAGTTCTCCCCGGTGGGCGGTGTCATGAGCGCTCCTGGACCGGGGGCGCGCTGGGGTGCGGTACGGCGGCACGGTGCTCCGGCGCGTACTGGGCGGCCTGCGTGGCGAACATGGTGGCGTAGCGGCCCCGTGCGGCCATGAGTTCGTCGTGGCTGCCGTGTTCGGTGAGGCGGCCCCGGTTCAGGACGTAGATGGTGTCGGCGTGCCGGACACCGGACATGCGGTGGGTGACGAGGACGACGGCCCGGTGCGGGCCGGCGAGCCTGCGGATGGAGTCGAAGGCGGCGATCTCGGCCTCCGGGTCGAGGGCCGACGTGGGCTCGTCGACGATCAGGACACTGTCCGCGGAACCGGTTTCCGTACGCCAGTGGGTGCGGGCCAGCCCGATCTTCTGCCACTCACCACCGGAGAGTTCGGACGCCCCGCGGAACACGCGGGCCAGCAGACTGCCCAGCCCCTGGGGGAGCTTCGCGATGACCGGGCCCGCACCGGCGTAGTCCACGGAAGGCCGTAGGTCCTCGTGCCCCGCGGGCCGGCCGGGGCGGCCGATGCGGATGTTGAGGGCGGCGGTCACCGGCCAGCGCTGGAAGTCCTGGGTCAGCAGGGCCACGCGGTCGAAGACCTGTGAGCGGTTCAGCGCGGACAGCTCCGCGTCGCCCCAGCGCACCGTGCCGCTCTGCGGCAGCAGCAGCCCGGCCAGGACCTTCATCAGGGTGCTCTTGCCCGAGCCGTTCTCGCCCACGACGGCGGTCACCGAGCCCATCGGAAGGGTCATCGAGACGCCGTCCAGCGCCGGAGCGTCGCGTTCCGGGTAGGAGTAGGTGACGCAGTCGAGGTGGACCCGGCCCACCCGCTCGGGCAGGTGCCGCCCGCCCTCGGGGATCGCCCTGCGCCCGGCCTCGGCGAGGAACCGGTCGTGGTCGCGCACATAGAGGCTCTCCTCGTGCAGCTGGTTGACGTTCATGACCAGAGCGCCCAGACTCGCCGATCCGGACCGCACGGCGATCACCGCCGTACCGGCCACGGCCAGACTCATGTGGCCGGACACGATCAGCCAGAGCATCACCCCGTACGTCCCCGCCATCGCCAGTCCGGACAGTGCGGCGGCCACCAGCTCGGTCAGTGCCTTGCCGTTCGCGAGCCGCTTCTGCTCGGCCTCCGCGCTCTGCGCCATACCGCGGTACTTCTCCAGCAGGAACGCCCCGACCCCGTGGATCCGTACCTCCTGGGCCGCCGTGCGTTCCGTCAGCAGATTGCTGATCAGACGGCTGGCGCGCACATGCTCGACCCACGTCATCACCGACACGTACCGCTGCTGCGCCACCCGCATCGCCCCCCAGCCGCGCGGGGCCGCGATCAGCAGCAGCATCGGCAGGAGCGCCGGATGCAGGACGGTCAGGATGCCCGCCGTCGCGATCAGGGAGATCGTGCCGTTCAGCGCGGCCACACACGCACTGATCATGCGGCGTGCGGACGCCGCCCCGAACTGGGCCACGTCGATGAGACGACGGAACTCCGGCTCCTCGATCGCCTCCAGCTCGACCGCCGTGGCCGCGGCCAGGTACTCCGTCGTCGCGATCCGCTCGACCAGCGGCTCCAGCCGGCCCGCCCGTGAGGTGGACAGACCTGCCAGACCCGCGTTCACCACCGCGACCACCGCGCCCACGATCAGCGCGGGCAGTGCTGCACGCAGCCGGTCGACCGGGTCCCCACCGCCGAGCAGGGCGTGCATCACGGAGTTGACGGCCAGCAGACCCACGGCCGCCGCGATGCCCTGACCGACCTCGCTGACGCCGACGACGAGCAGCGCCGGACGGTCGGCCGCCCATGCCCGGCGCAGCGTGCTGCCCACCAGTCGGGGCATCGCCCGGATCGCCGAGAGCATCGTCAGTTCCAGAGGGGCGTGCTCATGTTCGGTGAAGCCCATGTCGTAGCGCAGAGGACCGCCGAAGAGCTCCCGCTCCGCCTCGGAGACCGTCGGGTCCACCATCCGGACCCGTCGTAGGTACTTCCTCACTCGCTGCCTCCTCGGGCGGAGTTCATCCAGTTCGGTGCCAGGTAGGACGGGCCTTCGGTGAGCACGCGGAAGACCGCGACGGTGCGGGGGTGGCAGTCGTCCTCACGGCGTTCCGTCGGTGCCCGGAAGAGGCCGTCGTGCTCGCCGGGCCCGGAGCCGTACGGCCCGCCCGGCCGGCCCGGCGCGACCGACACCGCTCCGACGCGCACGCCGCCTCGCGGAGATCCGCAGTGCGACGGCGCGTGCGACTCCTGATGGCACGCCTCGACATCGGCCCCCGTCTCCTCACGCGGTGCGCGACGCGCGCCCCGGTCGAGCGGCTCGCCGTCCTCCCGATGCCCACCCGTCACGGCTGGTCCGCCCCCGCCGCGCGCTCCGGCCACCTTTCGTACGCACCATGCCCGCCCGTCCCGGCGGAGCAACACCTGTACCGCGTCGGCGTTCGGCCGGCAGCGATCCCGCGTCACGCGTACGCCCCCTTCATCAGCCGGTCCACCGTGCGCCGGCCCCGCTCGGTCACCGGCCGGCCCCCGTTCCGTGCCCCACGGGCCAGGCAGCCGGCGGCATCCGCCGCCGCGAAGCAGACCAGGGCGTGCTGTTCGGCCTCGGACAGCCGGCGTCCGTACCCGCCGAAGAACGCGCCACGCAGCAGCGTCCCGGCCTGGCGGTGTGCCTCGCGGCGCACACCGTGTGACAGCGAACGCCGGTCGAGGGGCACCCCGTCGACGGCGGTGAGGACCATGGCCGGTCGACGGGGCGAGCTGTCGACCAGGGCCGCGGCCCGTCCGCCTCCGAGCACCGGCACCACGTGCCGGTAGGCGAATGTCTCCCTCGTGTAGAACGCCGGTTCGGGGGCGACCTTCACGAAGTATCGGACATCCGTGCGGACGATGACTTCCCAGACGCGGGAGCCCGCCCGCTCCCGCGAGGCGCTCCGTACCTCGGAGACCGGGCCCACCGTTCTCGTGACCCAGCGTGCGAGGTCGCCGGGCATCGCTGTGGCCGCACTCATGCCAGGTACCTCGGACCCCGGCGTGATGAGGCCCCGGGTGCCGGGCGGCGTTCGGTGCCGCGGTCTCCCCGGGCGGGATCCTGGGGGCTGCTTTCGAACGCAGGATGAAGGTCGGTGAAGAAGGGGGTGCGATGCACGACGGCTCCCGTGATGCGAAGAGACGGACAGGTGCTCGGATAACGGGGGTTCGGCGTGCCCGTCACGGGTCCGCGAGGGCGAGATCTCGAACGTGATGTCGTATCCCTCTGCGATCCCGTCGGAATGGCCCTTGTGTGACGTGACGCTGCGTTCGAATCACTCCTGTGGGTGTGGGTACTCCTGTCGGGGGATTGCCTGGATGGGGGAGATGCGGTTCCGGTCGCGCTTCTCGCGTCCGGGGCCTCCAGCTCGGGGCGGGCCGGGCCGGACCGTGCTCGGTGACACCGGCCGCCCCATGGACCTATTCCTGGCGGTGCGGGACGTCGAGAGGCTGCTGGTCGGACGATCCGACTGTCGGCAGAGAGCATTTCCGGCCCGGTAGCCCCGCCGACACGCACGCATGTGCGAATGCTCTTGCTCGGCAGTGAGCCCCGCACTCTCCGACCGGCCCGGGGGCCGGGCTGACGCGTTCGCGGTACCGCGGTGGCCGAGAAAAACGCGTGGACCGCCCCGACGCCGTCGCGGGAGACTTCGGTTCCCGGGCCCCGGACTCGCGCGGACGCATCACCGCGAGCCGTGTGGGCTCCGCCGTCATGCCCTGTCCGCCGGAACGCGATCCGGCCGAGGACATGCGGCCGAAACGGATCGCCCCGCGGCCGGCTCCGCACCGACGCCTCTGCGAGGACGCGTGGAGCGGGCTCCGCACGACGTACAGGGTGGGAATGGGACTGACCGAAGCACACAAGGAATCGCCGGGCAAGGGTTCGGTGCTCCTGGCGCTGCGTTACTACGGAAGGGAGTTGACCCGGCAGAAATGGCTGACGGCACCCGCGATGCTGTCGCCGGCGCTGGGCAACATCGGCATCAACTACATCGCCCCGCTGATCGTCGCGAAACTCGTGGGGCACCTGGCCGACGGCGGTGACACCACCCTCGGCTCGCTGATGCCCTACGTGCTCGGCTTCGCCGGCGTCCTGCTGCTCGCCGAGGCGTTCTGGCGCATCGGCCTGCACTTCCTGAACCGCCTGGACGCCCGGGGCATCGAGCACCTGTACGTGGTCGGCATGGACGAACTGTTCGCCAAGGACGCCACGTTCTTCCACGAGAACTTCGCCGGCTCGCTGACCAAGCGGGTGCTGAGTTTCGCCTCCCGCTTCGAGGAGTTCATCGACACACTGACCTTCTCGGTCGTGGGCAGCTTCGTGCCGCTGATCTTCGGGTCGGTCGTGCTCTGGAGCTACGAACCGCTGCTCGTCGTTGGCCTCCTGGTGATGATCGCCCTGACCGCGCTGTGCGTCATGCCCCTCATCCGCCGCCGCCAGAGACTCGTCGACCAGCGCGAGGAGGCGATCGCCCAGGTGTCCGGTCACGTCGCCGACAGCCTGATGAACATGGACACGGTCCGGGCCTTCGGCGCCGAGGAACGCGAGGCCGCCGAGCACCGCTCCCGGGTCGCGGAATCGCGCCGGCTCACCCTGCGGTCCTGGGACTACGGCAACCTGCGCATCGACACACTGGTCGCTCCGATGTCCGTGCTGACCAACGCCATGGGCCTGCTGCTCGCGGTCACCCTCGGCGGGGGCGGACACGGAGTGGAGGCGGTCGTGGTCGCGTTCACGTACTACTCGAACGCGACACGGATCATGTTCGAGTTCAACCAGATCTACCGTCGCCTGGAGAGCTCGATGACGGAGGCAGGGCAGTTCACAGAACTGCTGCTGTCCCAGCCCACCGTCCTCGACCCGCCGTCACCGGAACCGCTGCGGTCCGAGGCCGCCGACATCCGCTTCGAGCAGGTGACCTTCGCCCACGCGGGCGGCAAGCCGCTCTTCGACCGTCTCGACCTGGAGGTGAGCAGCGGCGCGAGGATCGGCCTCGTCGGCCGGTCCGGTGGCGGCAAGACCACGCTCAGCCGACTGCTGCTGCGGATGACGGACATCGACGACGGCAGGATCCTGATCGGCGGGCAGGACATCAGCAAACTGCGTCAGGCTGATCTGCGCGGTCAGATCGCCTATGTGCCGCAGGACCCGGCGATGTTCCACCGCACCCTGCGCGACAACATCGCGTTCGCCCGGCCGGACGCCACCGAAGCCGAGATCCGGCGTGCGGCGGAGGCGGCTCACGTCACGGAGTTCATCGACGCGCTGCCGGACGGTTTCGACACCATGGTGGGCGAGCGGGGCGTCAAGCTGTCCGGTGGGCAGCGGCAGCGGGTCGCCCTCGCCCGGGCGATCCTGCGCGACGCGCCGATCCTGTTGCTCGACGAGGCGACCAGCGCCCTGGACTCGGAAAGCGAAGTCCTCGTCCAGAAGGCGCTGTGGAACCTTATGGAGGGGCGGACGGCCCTGGTCGTGGCGCACCGGCTCAGCACGGTCGCGGGCATGGACCGGCTCGTCGTCCTGGACCGGGGGCGGATCGTCGAGCAGGGCACCCACGAGCAGCTGCTGGCGGCCGAAGGCGCGTACGCGAAGCTGTGGCAGCACCAGTCGGGCGGTTTCCTGGCCGGCGCCGAGGAGCAGGCCGAGGTGACCTGAACCGCGTGGCCGGGGGCGGGCGGGCATCGCGGCGTACGAACGACGTCCGGGGCGCCCGCCCCCGTCGCCGACAGGCCGCGCACGGCCGCCGGTGACGTCGGAGGCATCCGGGCGGGGGCCCGGAGCCCCGGCCGGCCGGGCGTCACTCCGGTGGTGGGGACTCCGACGCGCCCCAGGCCGTCGCGAGTCCGTCCAGCCAGGCCGGCGGCAGCTCCGCGTGTTCCCACTCCGTCCGGAGCGCCGACGGTGCGGCGGTGAGGCGTTCGAGCACGGCGATGCTCGTGGGGGAGTGGAGGAGGGAGTAGCGGCCGTGGACGGCGATGCGGCTGCGGGGTCCGTACCGCGCGTACAGGCGATCCAGCCGCTCCCGGTGGGACTCGGTGAACCGCTCCAGACGGCCCGCGTACCCGACCCGTCCTACGACACTCATCGTGCCGAGCACGGCGGCGAGGACCTCGTCCGACACCTCGGGGTCGAGGTCCGAGGCATCGGCGAAGGCGAGCGAGAGCGGCGTCACGGCGACCTTCGCACGTTCCACGTCCACCCGCCCGACGGGGTGGCGGTCTCGTGCCGCGTCCCCCGCGGAGCCGGACGCCGTCGGCCCGATGGCACGCTCCAGGGCTCGCCCGGCGATACGGGCGAGCTCGTCGCCGACGGCCCGGGCGCCGTCGTGCCGGCCCAGGGCGTACGGCTCCTCCTCTTCCGGGAAGTCCCCGGACTTCGCGACCTCGCTGTGCGCGTCCGCGATCGCGCCCGCCTCGACGAGCGAGATCAGCGTTTCGGCCTCGTCACGGAAGACTCCGGCGCGGCCCAGCAGTTCGAAGAGGGTCTCCCGCGCGTTCACGACTCCGGCGGGGTCCAGCGGGTCCATCCCGGGGGTGCTGATCGGGTCCTCCTCGTCGGCGGTGTTCCGGTGCTTCAGCGGGGCAGGGCACTCGGGCCCCGCTCCGCATGTCTCGGCTGCGAGGCTGCCAGCAGGGACCTGCCTCCGTCCAGCCTCTCAAGTCTCCACGACACACGACACGACCGGCCGCCGCCGCACCCCGAGCCGTGCCGGAACGTCCCGTGCCGGGTTCCGGCCGGCTGCGCGAGGTCCTGCCCCCGCGTGAGTCCGTGACAGCCCGCCAGTTTTCCGAAAGAAATATTGCGCAACTCTATTTTCGCATCTACGGTGAGTGTCATGCGACCGAAGCGCGAGCCCGATCAGATCACCGACCTGACCCGGCTGAAGGCATTCACCAACCCCCTGCGGATGCGGCTGTACCGACTGCTGTACGTCGCCGGGACGGCGACCGCCTCCCAGCTCGCCGAGCAGGTCGACCAGGCGCCGTCGCTGGTCAGCTACCACCTGCGCAAGCTGGCCGAGCACGGCTTCGTGGCCGAGGCGGCGGGGCAGGGCGCCGACGGCAGGGAGCGGTGGTGGCGGGTGGCGTCCGAGGAGGGCTGGGGCTTCCGCGACTCGGACTTCGCCGACACGCCCGAGGGGGCCGCGGCCGTCGGCGCGGTGGTCCGCGGCATCGTCGACACCCGCACCGGGCAGTACCGCGCCTATCTGGAGGAGAAGGCCGCCTGGGGCAAGGAGTGGACCGACGCGGCCTTCAACGCCGAGTGGATGGTCGACCTGACCGCCGCCGAACTCACCGAGATGAGCGAGGAGTTCGCGGCCCTGTCCCGACGCTGGCGGGAGCGCGGACAGGCCTCCGCGGAGGCCGGCGGTACCGAGGCCCGTGAGCACGTGGCCGTGCACGTCTACGGCTTCCCCTTCCGCACCTGACGCCGTCCCCTTCCGACCAGCCGGAGCCCTGCCGTGACCACCACTGAGACAGACGTGCCCGAAAGCGCCACCACACCGGCCTACCGCGACGGCAACGTGCTGCGCTGGCTCACCGCCTACACCGCGTCCCTCGTGGGCGACAGCGTGTACTTCGTCGCACTCGCCTGGTCCGCCCAGCAGGCCGCAGGACCCACCGAGGTCGGCCTGGTACTGGCCGCCGGCGCGCTGCCCCGGGCGATACTCATGCTCGGCGGAGGCGTGCTGGCCGACCGGGTCGACCCCCGCCGGGTGATCCTCGGCAGCGACGCGCTGCGCTGCGTCCTCATCCTCTCGGTGGCCGCCGCCGTCGCACTGACCGCCCCGGACCTGTGGCTCCTGGTCGCGGTGGCGCTCGTCTTCGGCGTCGTGGACGCCCTGTTCGTACCCGCGATCGGTGCCCTCCCGCCGCGGATCACCGGCCCCGACCAACTGGCCCGCGTCACCGGGATGCGCTCCCTGTCCATGCGCCTCAGCCAGATCGCGGGACCGCCCATCGGTGGCCTGGCCATGGGACTCGGCGGCGAGGCGGCCACCTTCGCCGTCGCGGGCCTCCTCTTCGCCGTGTCCCTGCCGCTCCTGCTGACGACACGGCTGCGCCCCCTCGCGGAACGCGCCGGCCTCGGGGCACATGGCGGCCTCGGGGTGCGGGCCGGGAAGCGACCGGAACCCGGCACGGCACGCGAGGACCTCCTCGACGGCCTGCGCTACATCCGCCACCACCGGCTCATCGGCCCGCTCGTCGCCGCGGGCGCCGTCTGCGAACTCGGCCTCATCGGCACCCTCAACGTCGGCATGGTGCTGCTCAACGCCGAACGCGGCTGGGGGCCTTCGGGCTACGGCTTCGTCATCAGCGGCTTCGGCGCGGGAGCGGCCGTGAGCGCCGTGCTGCTCACCGTCGCGGGCTGGCTGCCGCGCGCAGGACTCATGCTGTCGGGGTCACTGCTCGTCTGCTGCGCGGGAGCGGCCACCATCGCGCTCGTTCCCACCCTGGGGACCGCCGTGGTGCTGGCCGTGGTCATCGGACTGGGCGCGGGCCTCTTCGGCAGCCTGAACAACACCCTTCTGCAGACCGCGGCGGACCCCGCCTATCTCGGCCGGGTCACCTCCGTGGTCATGCTCACCATGGTGGGGCTCGCGCCCCTCGGCTATCCCGTCGTGGGCGCGGCGATCGGAGCCTGGGGCGCAGCCCCGGTGTTCGTCGGCTGCGGCGTCTTCGCCGTCCTCGGCGTGGCCGTCACCCTGTCGTCCGGCGCGGTACGGCAGGCCCAGCTGCCCCGGCCGGGCGCGACCGCCCAGGAGGGCGGGCCGCAGGGCGGCACCCGGGACGGTGCTCAGGCGCCGATGTGCGGGAAGGGCACCCAGGCGATCGGATCGTCCAGGTGCCGATCACGCAGCTGACGAGTGGTGCGGTGGACGGCTTCGGCGGCGTTCCACGGGTTCTCGCAGACCGCGAGAGCGACCGTTGGTGCCGTGCGGTCGTTCACCGACCAGAGGGTTCGCGACTTCGACGCGTACGAGCTGGACGGCACCCGGCTGTGGCGCGTGAACCTCGGCACCCATGTGCGCAGCGGCTCGCACCACGACTCGTTCCAGGTGTACGACTACGACGGCGACGGCACGGCCGAGATGTCCGTGCGTACGTCGGACGGGTCGAAGGACTCGGCGGGCACGGTCATCGGCAGCGCGACCGCTTCGCACCTCGCCGAGGACTGCGCCGTGCTCAGCGGCCCCGGGTTCCTGTCGGTCTTCAACGGCCGGACCGGCAGGGTCATGGACTCCGTGCCTTCGAACCCGCCCTGGTCCGCCGCTGGAAGTTCGACAGCAACGCGTCGACCAACGTGGGCGCGCTGCGCCTCCGCACCACGCCGCGCCCCACCGAGTTCCGGCTGCCGACCCTGATGCACGACCCGGTCTACCGGCTCGGCGTAGCCCTCCAGAACACCGGGTACAACCAGCCGCCACAGGTCAGCTACTACCTCGGCACGAAGTAGGCAGACCTCGCAGGCTCCTCCCGGCCATGGCCCCGGCGCCGTCGGTGCCGTGAGCCGGCACTACTGCTTCCCGGGTACGGACGCGCCCGCCCGCGTCGCGTCCGTACCCCAGCTGGCGAGCAGCCGCAGCGCCTGCGCCGAGGCCGAACCGGCCTCCGCGTGATAGACGACCACCGACTGCTCGGCGTCGTCGGGCAGGGCGAACGTCTCGAAGGAGAGCGACAGCTCACCCACCAGCGGGTGGTGCAGCCGCTTTACGCCGTGACTCTTCTCCTTGACGTCATGGGTGGCCCACAGCCGCCGGAACTCCTGGCTCTTCACGGAGAGCTCGCCGACGAGAGCGGAGAGTCGCGGGTCGTCGGGATGGCAGCCCGCGTCCATCCGCAGGTAGCTGACGATGTCCGTCGCCTTCTGGTCCCACTCCACGAACAGCTCGCGGTACTCGGGCATCAGGAACACCATCCGCGCCCAGTTGCGCTCCTGCGGCGGCAGCTCCGACCAGTCGCCGAACACCGCCGCGGCCATCCGGTTCCACGCCAGGACCTCCGAACGCCGCCCGATGACGTACGCCGGCACACCCTCCATGGTGTCGAGCAGCCCGCACAGCGTCCCGCGCACCCGCTGCTGCCGCGCCGACGGCTTCTTCCGGTGCTGCTTGGGCTTCGCCAGATGGGTGAGGTGCGCCTGCTCGGCGTCCGTCAGCCGCAGCGCACGCGCGATCGCGTCCAGTACCTCCGCGGACACGTTCCGTCCGTTGCCCTGCTCAAGTCGTGTGTAGTACGCCACGGACACCCCGGCCAACTGCGCCAGCTCCTCGCGGCGCAGCCCCGGAACACGGCGGTGCCGCCCGAAATCGGGCAGTCCCACATCCTCCGGCTTCAGCCGGGCCCGCCGGGTGCGCAGGAATTCGCTGAGCTCGGCGCGCGCGAGGGCCTGCCCCGTGCCGTCACCGGGGGCGGAGCCGTCGCCAGGGGGCCGAGGCTCGAATGCGGGCTGCTCGTCCATGAGCCCAGTATCCACCGTCGTACGCACAACATCCTGACCCCGCCAGTAGTAGGACCACTGGACGTAGGCTGAACCGTGGTCTGGGTGAGGCGGGCGAGCTGGGGCAGGCTGGACGACGTGTCCGGACGGAGGCTGCCGGGCACGGACCACTGCTTAGGAGAACTTCCGCATGACCACTGTCGCCGCGTACGCCGCACCCGCCGCCAATGCTCCGCTGGAGCGCACCACCGTCGAGCGTCGTGCGGTCGGCGAGTTCGACGTCCTGATCGACATCAAGTTCGCCGGCATCTGCCACTCGGACATCCACCAGGCCCGCGACGGCTGGGGCCAGGGCATATTCCCGATGGTGCCCGGCCACGAGATCGCGGGCATCGTCACCGAGGCCGGCCCCGGCGTCACCAGGTTCGCCGTGGGCGACCGTGTGGGCGTCGGCTGCATGGTCGACTCCTGCCGCGAGTGCGACAACTGCAAGGCCGGCCTGGAGCAGTACTGCGCCAAGGGCAACACCGGCACGTACAACGCCCTGGACAAGAACGGTGACCCCACCTACGGCGGCTACTCGACGCACATCGTCGTGGACGAGAACTACACCGTCCGCATCCCCGACGGCCTGTCGCTGGACGAGGCCGCACCGCTGCTCTGCGCCGGAATCACCACGTACTCCCCGCTGAAGCACTGGAACGCCGGACCCGGCAAGAAGGTCGCCGTCCTCGGTATGGGCGGCCTCGGGCACGTGGGCGTCAAGATCGCGCACGCGCTCGGCGCGGAGGTGACCGTGCTCTCGCAGTCCCTGCGCAAGCAGGAGGACGGACTGAAGCTCGGCGCCGACCACTACTTCGCCACCAGCGACCCGAAGACCTTCGAGGAACTGGCCGGCACGTTCGACATCATCCTGTCCACGGTGTCCGCGCCGCTGGACTTCGGGGCCTACCTCGCCCTCCTGAAGACGGACGGTGCGCTGGTGAACGTCGGCGCCCCGGAGGAGCCGGTCTCCGTCAACCTCTTCTCACTGATCGGTGGCCGCAAGTCCCTCTCGGGCTCCGGCATCGGAGGCATCAAGGAGACCCAGGACATGCTGGACTTCTGCGCCGAGCACGGCTTCGGCGCGGAGATCGAGCTGATCGGGGCGTCCGAGATCAACGAGGCGTACGAGCGCGTGCTGAACAGCGATGTGCGCTACCGGTTCGTGATCGACACGGCCACCATCTGAGGGCATACCCTGCCGGGTCACGCCGGGTTCCTGCCCGGCGTACGGCCTCCCGCTGACGGGCCTGCACTGCCACACCGGCTCCCGGATCACCGGCGTCGGGCCGTACCTGATCGCGATGCGCCCCGTGGTGGGCACGGGTCCGGAGCCGGCCCGTCGGCGCGGGCACCCGAGGACGATCTCCGCGGACGTGGTCCCGCCACGGGTTTCGGACCTGCACAATTGAGCTCGTGACTGATCGTGACCCGTACCTGTGGCTGGAAGACGTCGAGAGCGAGGCCGCGCTCGCGTGGGTGGCCGAGCGGAACGCGGAGACGGCGGCGGCACTGACCGCCGGCGCCGGTTTCGCCTCCCTGAAGAAGAGTCTGCGGGAGGTGCTGGACGCGTCGGACCGCATCCCCTACACCGTCCGTCGCGGCGCGTTCCTCTACAACTTCTGGCAGGACGCCGACCATGTGCGCGGCGTCTGGCGGCGTACGACGGCGGAGCAGTACCGCAAGGACGCTCCCGAGTGGGACGTCCTCCTCGATGTCGACGCGCTCGTCGCCGCGGAGGACGAGAAGTGGGTGTGGGCCGGTGCGCGGGTGCGCCCGCCGGACCACGACCGGGCACTGGTGTACCTGTCGCGCGACGGCGGTGACGCCGTCGTGGTGCGGGAGTTCGACCTCGCCACGCGGACCTTCGTCGAGGACGGGTTCCAGGTGGGGGAGGCGAAGACCAGGATCGGGTGGATCGACGACGACACCGTCTTCATCGGCACCGACTCCGGACCCGGCTCGCTGACCGACTCAGGCTATCCGCGCACGGTGCGCAGGTGGCGGCGCGGCACACCGCTGGACCAGGCCGCCCTCGTCTTCGAAGCGGGGACGGAGGACGTGTCGGCCGGAGGATGGCACGACAGCACACCCGGCTTCGAACGGGACTTCGTCTCGCGGTCGATGGACTTCTACCGCGGTGAGACCTATCTGCTGGCCCCCGACGACTCGCTCGTCAGGATCGACGTACCCGACGACGCCGACGCCGACGTCCACCGCGAGCACCTGCTCGTCACCCTGAAGTCCGACTGGCTCGGACAGCGGGCGGGCTCCCTGCTGGCGTTCGGCTTCGACTCCTTCCTCGCGGGCGACCGCACCGCACGGGTGCTGTTCACCCCGGACGAACGGACGTCCCTGGCCGGGCACTCCTGGACCCGGCACCACCTGATCCTGGAGACGATGCACGACGTCAGCACCCGCATCGAGGTGCTCACCCCCACGCCCGACGGCCCGTGGACGCGTACCTCGCTCGCGGACGTCCCGGCGCTGTCCGCCGCCACCGTCGTGGACACGGACCCGGACGTCTCCGACGAGTACTTCCTGGACGTGTCGGGGTTCCTGCAGCCGTCCACCCTCCACCACGGGCACGTCGGCGCCGACTCGGAGATCATCAAGCAGGCTCCGGCCCGCTTCGACGCGTCCGGGCTGGAGGTGCGGCAGTTCTTCGCGGTCTCCCAGGACGGCACGCGCGTGCCGTACTTCGTGATCGGGCCCGACAGGACCGCCACCGGACCCGGGCCCGCCCTGCTCTACGGCTACGGCGGCTTCGAGGTCCCACTCACCCCCTACTACGGCGCGGTGACGGGCCGGGGGTGGCTGGAGCGCGGCGGCACCTACGTGATCGCCAACATCCGTGGGGGCAGCGAATACGGACCGGGCTGGCACCAGGCCGCGCTCCGCGCGGACCGGCCGCGAGCCTTCGAGGACTTCGCGGCCGTCGCCACGGACCTCGTCGCCCGCGACATCACCACCCCCGCCATGCTCGGCGCCACGGGCGGCAGCAACGGCGGCCTGCTCATGGGCGCGATGATCACCCGCTACCCGCGGCTGTTCGGCGCGATCGTCGCCGAGGTTCCGCTGCTGGACATGCTCCGCTTCCACAAGCTCCTCGCCGGCGCGTCCTGGATCGCCGAGTACGGCAACCCGGACGACGAGGCAGACCGTCCTCACCTGCGCGCGATCTCGCCCTACCACCAGCTCACGGCGGACCAGGACTACCCGCCGGTGCTGCTGACGACCTCCACCCGCGACGACCGCGTCCACCCCGGTCACGCCCGCAAGGCCGCCGCGCGGCTGCGCGAACTCGGCCACCAGGTCCTGTTCCACGAGAACACCGGCGGTGGCCACGCGGGCGCCAACGACAACGAACAGGCCGCCCACAACAGGGCCCTGGTGCAGACGTTCCTGTGGCAGCACCTCGCCCGGCCGGACGGGCCGGCCTCCGGCTGACCGCCGCGTTCCGCCGTGCGCCGGGGCGAAAGGGCGTTGCGCCCCGTGCGCCCGGAACCAGGGCATGCCGACCGGGGGCGATGAGAATGATCGATGTGCGGGTGCGGCTGACGGTCCGCGATCTGAGGCCCGCAGACCTGGCGTCCTGCGGATGGTCGGGGTCCGAACCCCATCCGGCCGGTGCGGCACGCCAGTTGAGGCGGGCCGGGCCCGGCGAGGTCGACTACCTCGCGGTCTGCACCGCGACGGACGTCCCCGCGGCGAAAGGCGGGATCGACTACCGGGTCGAGGAGGGCGTCGGCGCCCTGTGGCAGCTCTCGGTACATCCCGCGCTGCGGTCCTGCGGAGTCGGCACGTTCCTCGTCGGGGCCGCCTAGGAACGCATCAGGAACCGTGGACTGCGCCACGCCGAGTTCGGCGTGGAGGAGAACAGCCTCCGGGCCCGTGCGCTGTACGAACGCCTGGGCCACGTCGCCAACGACCGCGAGCCGGACGCCCGGGACGAACGCGCCCCGGACGGGTCGCTGCGCCGCTACGAGACGATGTGCACCCTGATGCGCAAGGACATCACCACCGGGTGAGGGAGTACGGCGCCTCCGGGTGCCGGCGGCTGCCGGATCAGGCGGGCTGCGGCGTCAGGCGCTTGTGGCCCTTCCGGTCGTAGTACGAGGTCATCAGGAAGCCGAAGACCAGAGCCAGCAGCGTACCGATCGCGATCATGACCCAGGCGCGGGTGAGTCCGGCGTCGCCGCGCGCGTCGAAGTACAGGATCGCGCGGACGCCGTCGCTGAGCTGCCGCATGGGCTCGAAGTGCGACAGGAAACGGTAGAAACCCGGCACCGCCTGGAGCGGCACGGTGGCACCCGACGACGGCAGTCCCAGGACGATGAACACGAACATGGAGACGAGCTGGCCGATCCCGCCGAAGGCCGCGTTGATGGCCTGCACGCCGAGACCGACCGCGAGGGCCGCGCAGTAGGAGTAGATCCACAGCAGGGGGATGTGCGACGCGTCCATGCCGAGGATGCCGACGCAGGCGAGTACCACGAGGGAGACACTGATGACCGTGATGCCCGCCGTCATGGCCATCTTCAGGAGCAGTGTCTGGGAGCGGTTGATCGGCACGGTCGGGCGGCGGGTGTGCCAGGGGCCGATCTCGTTGTCGGCGTAGCCGAGTCCGGTGTCGACGCCGTTGCTGATGACGTTGCCGCCCATGAAGCCGGCCAGCACCAGCAGCAGGGTGTAGTAGAAGGCGCTCAGGCCGAGACCGCTGTGGCTGCCGACGGGTTGGCCGACCTCGGTCCTGACGGAGACGGGGTCGGCGAGCAGGAGCCTGCGCGTCGAGTCCGCGCCCGAGGCGGCCGCCGTCAGCTGCCTGCCGATCGTCGATGAGGCCTGTTGCGCGGCCGCCGTACTGATCTGGCTCGCCAGCGAGGACCCGAGACTGCCCTTGGCGGGGTTGGTCAGCACCGTCATCGTCGGGCGGGCGGTGGCCTTCGAGGTGGTGAGCGCGGCGACGGCCTCGGTGAAGCCGGCGGGGATGACCAGGACGCCGTAGACCCTGTCGGTCTCCAACTGGTCCTGGGCCTGGCGGCGTGTGAGCGTGCGCCACTCGGCCTTGTCGGACGCGCCGTCGGAGACGATGGCCCGGGTGATCTGCGCACCCAGGTTCTCCTTCTGCCCGGGCAGCGGCTCGCCCCGGTCCGAGTCGACGAGCGCGATGGGCAGGTCGTGCAGCTCACTCTGCGGACTGACGATGCCGCCCATGTAGAGCAGGGACAGCAGCAGGGCGAGCAGCCCGGTGAGGACGGTGGGCATCAGCCACAGCCTGGGCCTGCGCAGAAGAGCGCCGGCGCGTGTCTGCGGGCCGGTGTCGGGGGTGGTGCCGTCGGCGGTCATCGATCTCCGTCGTCTCTGGGACCTGCGGGTGGGGGTCCGCTCCGGAGCCGATCGTGGGCGAGGTGGCCGGTCAGGGCGAGGAGGTACGGCGAGTCGTCAGAAACCTCCCTCTACTTCGCCCTGTTGGCGTAGCCCTCCTCACCTACGCCGCGCACGCCGGTGGAAGGCCGCCAGGTCGTCAGGGGGTACGGCCGCACTCGCGGGCAGCATCACCGTCTCCTTACCCCGGCAGGGCGGACGACCTGGAAGAGAATTCGAGCCTCGGATCGCGCACCGGCGGGTTCGGAAGGGCCCGAACCGAGCAGGCGAGGGATATGGACTCACTCTCGCGCACCACCGCATCACCGTCCGAGCGAACGCTCCGGCCGCGGGGCCGGAGGAAGCACCGGGGGGTGTGGACGAGCCGTCGGCACCTCCTCGTCCCGGTCGCCATGGCGTCGCTCGCGCTCACCGCCGCCGGCTGCGGCGACTCCTCGGACACGGCCGCACCGGCCGGCGCGACGCGTTCCGTGCCCGGCGGCACCGCACCGGGTACGGCGAGCTCCGCGGGTGTGCCGTCCTCCGCGGGTGTGCCGTCCTCCGCGCCCACGACAGCCCCCGGCGAACCCGCCGGTTCGGAGCCCGCGGCCACCGGTCAGGATTCCGGGCGCTGCACGGCCGACGGCCTGTCCATGAGCCTGGGCCGTGGCGAAGCGGGCGCGGGGCAGATCCACTACCGGCTCACGTTCGAGAACACGTCCGAGGAGCCCTGCACCCTGCACGGCTTCCCCGGCGTCTCACTGATCAAGCGTGACGGCAGTGTGATCGGCGACCCGGCCGGGCGCGAGGGCGGCACACGGGAGCGGACGGTGATCGCTCCCGGTGGCACGGCGGACGTCTCCCTCCACACGCTGAACCAGGGCATCGACGGCCCCGGTTGCTGGGACCGGCCCGACTACCTCAGGGTCTATCCGCCCGGCTCCACCGAGGCACTCACCCTGCGCACCCCTCAACTCCACGTCTGCGGCGACCGCTTCACGACCACGGCCGTGGCCGGCTGACCGGGCGGGTCCGGGGTGTCCGGGAGGCGTCGTCACCCCGGCTGGAAGTACCCCCCGCAGCGTCAAGTCCCGCGACAGCCTCCCGCTGACGTCCACCGGCACGACGCACAAGCGGGAACCGGCCGCGGAGGGCCGACCGGCCCCGGCCGGCCACGAGAAGTCGACCCCCGCCCCTGACATGCCCTGACCCGACCGAGCATGGCACCGCCGCAGGGCCCCCACCCCTCGGTAAGTCGCACGAACTCCGCCGTCGGTGATTGCCGCGATTGCGCAGAGACGGCCGCCGGTCACTCCCACAAGATGTGCGGTCAGACACCGATGTGATCCGGATGGATCACTCAGTTCACCTTGACGACGTCAGGAGTCGCCGTGCTGTGGAGACGGAAACTGTTCGTCCCGTCGGTCGCCCTCGCCCTGGTCCTGAGCGCGCCGGCCGGCGCGGCCACGGCATCCACCCCCACGGATACCTCCGCCGTCGCCACCCCCATAACCACGGCCACCGCTGACTTCGCGGCCCCCGGCCCGTACGCCACCGCGGTCGAGGTCGGAGCGATCACCACCCTCTACTACCCGCGCGACATCGCGAACAGCGACCGCCGCCACCCCGTGATCGTGTGGGGCAACGGCACCAACGGCATTCCCCTCGTCTACCGGGACCTGCTGCTCCACTGGGCGAGCCAGGGCTTCGTCGTCGCCGTGGCGAACACCCCGCAGTCCAACCTCGGCATCTCCATGCGCGCGGGCATCGACATGCTCACCCGCAGGGACGCCGACCCGGACAGCGTCTTCCGGGACCGCGTCGACCTGGAGCACATCGGGGCCTCGGGCCACTCGCAGGGCGGCGCGGCGGCCATCGTGGTCGGCGCGCACCCCCGCATCGACACCGTCCTGCCGATCCAGCCCGGTCCGCCGGCCGACATCGACGCGGTGCGCGTCCCCGCGCTGCTGCTGGCCGGAAGGACAGCATCGTCTTCCCCTTCCTCGTCAAGGCCTTCTACAACGCCGCCGACCACATACCGGCCCTCTACGGCGAGCTGCGCGGGGCCGACCACTTCACGGTCGTCGGCGACCCCGGCCCGTTCGCCGCACCGACCACCGCGTGGTTCCGAGCCCACCTCATGGGCGACCGGACGGCCCGTGCCCAGTTCTTCGGCCCCGGCTGCGGCATCTGCACCGACACCACCACCTGGTCCGACGTCCGCCGGAACAGCCTGGCCCTGAGCGTCCCGGCCAACACTCCGTAACCCCTTCAGAGCCTCACTCACCGCCTCCCCTGTCGCCCCTCCGCGGCAGGCAGGCGGGCACTTCTCGTGAAAAGGACCGACATGGACATCATCGCGACGACCCGCCAGGGCAAGGTACGAGGCAGCGTCCGGGAACGGATCGCCGCGTACCTGGGGATCCCGTACGCTGGCGCGCCCTTCGGCGTCCACCGGTTCCGCGCCCCCGCACCTGTCGGGCCCTGGGAGGGGGCAGGACGCGCGCAAGTTCGGACCCACCGCCCCGCAACGCCCCTACCGGCCGCCGCTCGACCGGCTGATCCCCGAGTGGACATCCCGGGGGAGGAGTGCCTCAACCTCAACATCTGGACCCCGGAGGCCGACCGCGGACCGCTGCCGGTGATGGTGTGGATCCACGGGGGATCACCGCGGAACGGCTCGGCGGCCATGCCCCTGTACGACGGCCGTGCCTTCGCCCGCGACGGCGTCGTCCTCGTCTCGGTCAACTACCGGCTCGGCGTCGAGGGCTTCGGTGTGTTCCCCGACGCACCGGACAACCGGGGCCTGCTGGACCAGATCGCGGCCCTGGCCTGGGTGAAGGACAACATCGCGGGATTCGGCGGAGACCCCGGGTGCGTCACCGTGTGCGGCGAGTCGGCCGGGGCCATCAGCATCGCCGCCCTGCTGACCAGCCCCCGTGCGGAAGGCCTGTTCCACCGGGCGATCCTGCGGAGCGGCCCGCCGCGGACCGTGACGCGCGCCCGGGGCGCGAGGACCGTGAGGGCCATGGCGAAGGCACTGAGGGTGCCCGCCACGGCGGAGGAGTTCGCCGCCGTGAGCCGCGAACGGCTGCTGGACGCCCCGGACGAGGTGGTAGGCGGGGCCGACCCGATCAGTGGCGGGGCCGGCGTGCACAGACGGGGCGGCGACGCGGTGGACGGCGGG